>NZ_JBDPLT010000020.1:0-119634 GCF_039871775.1 Plantactinospora sp. B5E13 | reverse complement strand
ATCCAGCACCGGCACGGCGACCGGGATCAGCACGGTGATCCCGACCCAGCGCGGCCCGTCCTCGTACGGCGTCACGGTGGCCGCGGGTTCCTCAGGGTGGGGCTGCACCATTCCGGCGATCTGCCCGGAAAGCCCGGGCGGAAACCCGGCCCGGCGGCCCGGAGGATCAGCCGGCGGACGCGCGGAGCTGCGCGCTGATCCGGACCGTGGTGCCGGCCGGACCGCTGTCGACCGTCATCCCGTCGCTGGTCCGCTGGGCGATCCACAGCCCCATGCCACCGGCCGGCGACGGCGTCGGCGGCTCAGTGCGGTTCAGGTAGTCAGTCGCCGGGAAGCCGGCGCCCTGGTCCCGGACCTCACACATCAGCTGGTCGGTCTCCCAGAGCCGCAACTCGCCCCGACCGCCGCCGTGCCGGATCGCGTTGGTCATCACCTCGTTGACCGCGGTCACGAAGTCCAGCGCCTTTTCCGAGTCGAGCCCGCAGTCCCGGGCTGCGGCGTCCACGGCCCGGCGCACGTCGGAAAACCGCTCCACATCGAAGTACGCGACAACAAGTAATCGCCCAACCTCGGGTGGCGACGGCTTGTTGGAGGAATGCCCAGCCACGGCAGTCCCTTCCGGAGAAACGGCCCAGTGCTGTGATGGAAGGTACCCGAGACTCTGCGCCGAAACCCCGGTCACTTGTCGGCACCGCCGTGGAAGTTCGAGCGGCCCGGGAAGAATAAGACCCCGGCATCCCGCGTGCAAGGCCAATCCCGCCAAGTCCGACAACCCGGGCAGACCATGCCAACGAAACGGCGTATTGATCAGCACCGGCCCGGCATCCCACAGGCTACGCTTCACGGCGTGATCGAGGCAGACGGCGCCGGAGCCGACGAACGGCTCCGGCGGATAGAGGCGGTGACCGATTCGGCGCTGTCTCGGCTCGACGTCGACAGTCTCCTCGACGAACTTCTGGGCCGGGTCCGGAATCTCCTCTCGGTCGACACCGCCGCCATCCTGATGCTCGACGAACACACGCAGCACCTCGTGACCACCGCGACCAAGGGGATCGAGGAGGAGGTTCGGCCGGGATACCGAATACCACTCGATCACGGTCTGCCCGGACGCGTCGTCGAGCAGCGGCAGCCGATCATGGTTGAGCAGGTCGACCCCGCCGATTTACCGAGCCCGGTGCTCCGGGACAAGGGCATCCGGTCCATGCTCGGGGTGCCGATGATCGTCGGGACCGACCTGATCGGCGTACTCCACGTCGGGACCGTCAGTCCACGCCGATTCAGCCCGGACGACGTACGCGTGCTCCACCTGGTGGCCGACCGCGCCAGCCTGGCCAGTCAGGCCCGGGTCGGCAACATCGACCGGACCGCCGCGCTCGCCCTGCAGCGCAGCCTGCTTCCCACCCGCCTGCCCGAGGTGAGCGGCGTCGACATGGCCGCCCGGTACGTCCCCGGCCACCACACCGGCATCGGCGGCGACTGGTACGACGTCTTCACCCTGCCCTCGAAGTGGCTCGGCATCGTCATCGGCGACGTCTCCGGGCACGGGTTACGCGCCGCCGTGGTGATGGGACGGCTCCGCAGCGCGCTCCGCGCCTACGCCCTGGAGTGCAACGACCCGGCCGACGCGCTGACCCGCCTCGACCAGAAGATCCAGCACTTCGAAGCCGGCAACCTCGCCACCGTGCTGTACGCCATGGTCAGCCCGCACCGGGACGAGATTCACATTTCGCTGGCCGGGCATCTGCCGCCGATGCTCGCCGAGCCGAACGGTGACATCCGCCCCCTGGGCCTGCCGGTCGACCTGCCACTCGGCATCGGCCGCCCCCGCCAACGCTGCACCAGCGTTATCAACTTTCCGCAGAACGCGACCATGGTCGTCTACACCGACGGTCTCATCGAACGCCGCAACGAGCTGATCGATGTCGGATTCGACCGGCTCCGGGCCGCCATCCGCCCCGGAGCCGCCGAGGAGGTCTGCGCCACGATCATGACCGAGCTCGGCATCGAGCAGCCCGACGACGACGTCGCCCTGCTGACGCTCCGCCGCCGCGCCAAGGCCGAACGAGCGACGTCGGCAGCCTGACAGCCGCGCCCGACACGACCGGGCACACCCGCCAGACCCCGGATCCGGCTGGGATTCGCGCAGACCACCGATCCGCCGCCCCTCACCCGGCTGCCGCGCCGCAGTCCAGACGCCCGCCCTCGACGGCGGCAGCCCGGCGCCACCCGCTACAGCGGCGGCAGCCCGAGCGCCTCGTCCACCCGGTTCAGCGCGGTGCTGTCCTCCTCGCCGACACCCCGGAGCAGGTCGATCGCGGTCGCCCTGACCTGCCCGACGATCATGATCAGCGGCAGTGGCGGCCGGGGCTGTCGGGTCAGCAGCCGGCCTGCGGCGCGTACCGCCTCCAGCGCGGCGGCGTCGGTCTGTTCGGCGTACCCGTCGGCAAGCTCGTCCTGACCGCCAAGCTCGGCGGCGAGTGCCTCCCCGGCGGTACGGACCGCCTCGGTCAGCGAACCGAGTGCGACCAGCAGCTCCGGCGGGCTCTGCGCCGGCTGCCGGGTCAACGCCACCCCGGCCCGGGCCAGCACCCGGACGTTGCGTACCGCGTAGTCGATCTGCCGGGTCGACGCGTCCAGCGTGTGGACCCGGCCGAGATGGCGGCGCCGCCGTACGTGCAGACGCAGCGTCTCACCGGCGGCCTGGACGGCCGTGCGGAGCTGGTCGACAACGGCATCAAGCTGCCGGGCCCGCTCCAGCGCGGCCAGGGCGGCGCTCTCGTCCCCGCGCTCGAGTGCCTCGGTGATCTCGGTCAGCAGCTCCGCGATCGCGCCGAAGGTCCGACGCGACTCGGCGACCAGCGGCGCGAGCGGACGCCGGGCACCGACCAGTTGACTCGCCGCGAGCGCCACCACGCCGCCGATCAGCGCGTCGACGAACCGGAACGGGACGAGGCTGCCGCCCGGTGGCGGGACCACCACCAGGTACAACGCGGAGACCGTCGCCTGGACCATGGTGACGCTGCTGGCCCCGAACGCCGCGACCACTCCAATGGTCAGCAACACGACGACAAACACCGTCCAACTGCTCCGGCCGAGGCCCTGGACGACCAGGTCCGCGACGAGCACCCCGGCCGCGACGCCGAGGACCACCTCGACCGCACGGCGGATCCGCTGGCCCCGGGCCTGACCCAGCACGATCAGCGCGGCGGCCGGCGCGAAGAACGGCTCGGGATGGTCGAGCACCGCGGTGGCGAGCGCCCAGGCCACGGTGGCCGCCACCGTGGCCTCGACCGCCGGGAGCCAGTTCTGGCGGAGCCGGTCGGCGACGAGCCGGAGCCAACCGATCCGGACCACCGCACCCTCACCACCCGAGACCGTCATCCGACCGACGATCAGGTGATCGCCATCAACGACGATAACCAGCAGGCCGGCCGGGCGGCCGGGCGGCCCGGACCGCCCGTTGCGGCCACCGCCCGGATCAGGCCGTCACCGCGTGTACGGCCTTGCGCAGCGCACCCGGTTCGCTCGGCTTACGCGGCGCGTCCTTCCGGAGTTCGATCATCCGTTCACCGATCTCCTGCAGCTTCCTGCGACCCAGCCCCTCCCGGACCTTCGGGAACCACTCGTCCTCCTCCTCTTCGATGTGGTGGGTCACGTTCTCGATCAGCACCGTCACCTTGGCGTCGAACCGCTCGTCGTCCGGGCTCATCGCGGCCAGTTCGGCGCAGAGCAGGTCGGCGACGTGGTGCTCCTCGTACGACTCCAGGACGTCGTCCTCCAGGTCGGGCAGGAGTTCCCGGGTCGCCGGGTACATGCACTCGTTCTCGATGTACGTGTGCACGGTGAGCGCCTCCAGGATCTGCTCGACCAGCTCACCCTTGCGCTTGGTGGCGTTCTCGCCGGCGTCCTGGAACTCCTTGAACAGCTTGCGGATCTCCTTGTGATCCTCTTTCAACAGCACGATGGCATCGGTGGACACTCGGGCCTCCTCGGTGGCTGGGACGGCCGCCCGGACGATCGGTGTCGGCGCACGCGCACGAACGGCACCACGGTGCCGACGACCTGACCGGCCTGACCGTGTCGGACGACCTGACCGTGTCGACGGCCTGCATGTCGTCGACGATGCTGGACCTGCTACCCGACGCCCGGATCACCGAAACCAGGAAGAATGCTGATCAACCGGGCCGAGGCCCAGCCCGTCGAGCGCCCGCCGGAACAGCGCCCCGGCCGGCTTGTACGCGCCGACCTCCTCGCTGGTCACGACGGCGCTGAAGGTGAGACCGTGGTGCGCAGAACGCGCCCGGGTCACCGACGCAGCCGACCTCCGCCATCACCGTGGCCAGGCTCCGGGTCGCGCGTTCGGCCAGGGTGTGAAGCTGTGCCCCGGCCGCGAAAGCGCTCGCGGAGTACCCGGTAGCCGGGCTACCGACCGATCGCCAGCGGGCGGGCGGCGGTCCACTCGTACATCCGCCGGTCCCGGTGGTATTCGAGCAGCTCGATCTGGTCGAGGGTGACCGTCACCGGTTCGGTCACGACCCGGTCCAGCGCCTCCGCGATCGGCGCCGCCGGCTGATCCCGGTTCGAGTACGCGATGCTGACGTGCGGCCGGAACCCTGACGCACCCTCGACCGCCCGTTCGACCCGCTCCTCGCCGAGTGCCTCGCCGATCGCGGCCCGCACCGCGGTCCGTACCTCGGTCACCGGCTCGGCCGGGGTCGCCAGGAGGTAGATCGCCTCGCCCCGGACGGTCGGCCGGTGGAAGGTGACGACCGGGGCGGGCACCTCCGCCAACCGCTTGCCGACGTTGTGGACGAGCCGGTCGATCGACTCGGCCGCCAGGTCGTCCATGAAGCCGACACCCTGGGTCGTCAGGTGCAGCCAGTGCTGCGGAATGAGATCGAGACCGGCGAAGTCACGGATCGCCTCCTGGTAGCGCGCGACCAGTCGTACCAGCTCGGCGTGCCGGCCCATGTCGAAGTGACAGGCGTAGTAGTGCCGGCCCACCCGCCAGCCCGGCCGCCACCACCAGTGGTCCCGCATGGCGTCGACATCTGACACGTTCTCTCCTCCGATCCGTCCGTCCACGATCGACCCGTCCATGATCCCGCCGGTCCGGCCGGCGCGCCCGGGCCGGGGGTTTCGAAGGGTAGCCGCAGGCCCCCGGTATCGTCGGCCGACGTGACCGGCGCTCTCCACTCGCACTGCTCGTACTGCGGCACGACGTACCCGGGTGGGGCCGGCTGGCCCCGGTCCTGCGCGAGCTGCGGTCAGACCACCTGGCGTAACCCGTCGCCGGTGGCGGTGGCGATCCTGCCGGTCCGGGTCGGCCCGGGGCGGACCGGTGTGGTGGTGCAGCGCCGGGACATCGAGCCGGGCCGCGGGCTGCTCGCGCTCCCCGGTGGTTTCATCGAGTACGGCGAGGACTGGCGGGACGCCCTGGTCCGGGAACTCCGTGAGGAGACCGGTCTGCTCGGCGAGGCATCGGCGGTACGGCTGTTCGACGTGCACAGCGCCCCGTCCGGCGGCACCATCCTGATCTTCGGAACACTGCCGGAACAGGACGTCGCCTCGCTGCCGGTCTCCACACCGACCGCCGAGTCCACCGAGTGGCTCGTCCTCACCGAGCCGACCGAACTCGCCTTCTCCACCCACACCGAGGTGCTGGCCAGATACCTCGGGCAGCACGGCTCGACCGGCCCGGCGTGAATGTCAGGGCACAGCGGGAGCGACGGGGGGCAGCGGGAGCGACGGTGACGGTCACCCCGGTCACCCGGACCGCCCGGATCGGGCTGGCCGCCGTACTCATCGGTGGGCTGCTCGGTCCGGCGGGTGGCTGCGCGCGGGGTTGCACCGAGACGGCCCTGCAGGTCTGGCCGGTCCAGGTGCAACGGCTCGACGCGCCGCTCACGGTCAACGCCCGGCTCAGCGCGGCCGGCGAGCCGCTCAGCGGGGTCGCGGTGAAGCTGGCCGTCACCGTGGTCGGCCCGGACCACGCGGCCGGCGAGGCGCTGTTCCACGCCACCACCGACGCCGACGGTCTGGCGACGGTGACCCGGCCGGAGGGCGTCGCCGGGCTGTCCGCGGCGGGTCAGCGGGTGACCGGGTACGCCGCGCACTTCCAGCCGTTGAACAAGGTCGACGGGACCGCGTACTGCTGGTCCGGGGCGAGCGCGCCGATCAGCTGCCCTGGCGACGGAGGTCCCGGACAGTGCCCGGCCGGCCGGGACGGTGCCGCTCCCGACGGGTGAGCCGGGCCGGGCGGCTACGGTCGGTGCCCGGCGTGGATGGCCCGTACGGTGTCGATGGTGTCCGCCTCGGCGGCGGTCTTGTCGTGGCGGTAGCGGACCACCCGGGCGAAGCGCAGCGCCATCCCGCCCGGGTAGCGCGGACTGGTCTGCACCCCGTCGAAGGCGATCTCCACCACCTGTTCGGGGCGGACCCGGACCATCCAGTCGCCCCGCTCGACGGCGAGTTCCTGGAAGCGTTCGGTCTGCCAGCGCAGCAGTTCGTCGGTGAGCCCCTTGAACGTCTTGCCGAGCATCACGAAACCGCCGTTGTCCGGGTCGCGGGCGCCCAGGTGCAGGTTCGACAGCCAGCCGGTACGCCGCCCGCTGCCCCACTCGACGGCGAGCACCACCAGGTCGAGGGTGTGCCGCGGCTTGACCTTGATCCACGCCGCCCCCCGCCGACCGGCGTCGTACGGCGCGTCCGGCGCCTTCACCACGATCCCCTCGTGGCCGGCGTCCAGGGCGGCGGCGAACGCCTCCGACGCCTGCTCGACGGAGTCGACCTCGCTACGCGGAATCAGGTGTGCCGGGGCGACCAGGCCGGCCAGGCTCGCCCAGCGCTGGTGTGTCGGCGCGTCGAGCAGATCCGTCCCGTCGAGGTGGAGCAGGTCGAAGAAGTACGGCGTCAGCAGTGTCGTACCGCTGGTGCTGGCGGCGGCGAGCACCGAGGGCGCGGCGGCCGGTGGCCGGTCCGGCGCGGGAATGGTCGCCGGGGACGGCCCGGACGTGCCGACCCGGGGCAGTTCGGAGATGTCGGTCGGCACCTCGCCGGAACTCCGGGCCGAGCCGGCTTCCGGCGAGTCGGCCGGTACGGCGCCGAAGCTGCGGGTGCCACCCGGATCACCGTCCGGGCCGTCGCCGCCCGGACCGTCGCCGTCGGCCCGGGGCGACTCGGCCTGAGGCGACTCGGCCCGGGCCAGGTCCGCCCGGACACCGCGCCGGGCACCCCGGGTCGCGGCCCGGCTCGCGGTCTCCTGGAACGGCCGGGGCCGCCCGGACGGGTCGAGCGCGATCGCCTCACCGTCGAGCACCAGCTCCCGGGCGGGCAGGGCGCGGACCGCCGCGACCACCTCCGGCACCCGCGGGGTGATCTCGTCGAGGCTGCGGGTGAAGACGGCGATGTCGTCGCCGGAGCGGTGCACCTGGATCCGGATGCCGTCCAGTTTGACGTCGACGACCGCCGGTAGCCCGATCGTGGACAGGGCCTCCTCGACCGACGTGGCGCTCTGCGCGAGCATCGGGGAGAGCGGACGGCCGACCTGCAACGCGAACCCGGCCAGCGCACCGGGTCCGCCGGTGAGCGCGGCCACCGCCACCGTCTTGACGTCGCCGGCGAGCAGCAGCGCGCGGCGGACCATCGGCGGCGGCACCTCGGCGGCCCGGGCGATCGCCTCGACCAGCAGCCCCGCCTGGGCGCCCTGCCGCAGCTCACCGCTGAACAACCCGAGCAGCATCCGACGCTCCTCGACGGTGGCGGCGGCGAACAGCCCGCCGAGCAGCTCGCGGCGCCGGGCCTGGGAACCCGGGCCCCGTACCTCGGCCAGCGCGCCGACGGCGGCGTCGACAGCCGCGACGGTCAGGGTCGGCTGCTCGGCCGGGGGCGGCAACTCACGCAGGCTGGCGTAGCCGACGCCGGTCTGTCGTTGCCGCAGCTCACCGGCGAGGTACGCCGCTCCGGCGGCGATCTCGTCCGGCCCGAGTTGGCGCAGTGCCCCGGCGATCAGGTCGACCTTGGCCCGCCGGGCCGAGGTCGCGGCGACAGCGGCGGAGGCGGCGGCCAGGTCAACGAAGCGCACGACTCCATCCTGGCAGCCGGCACCGACACAACCGGCCGAGCCGCGCGAAGAACGGCCTGCCGATCCACCGGCGCTCCCGGCCGCGCTAGGCGGAGATCGACTCCTCGATCCGCAGCCCCCGGGCCCGTACGCCGTCGGCAACCCGGGCCAACGCGGCGTCGAGCGCACAGAGAACGGTGGACAGTTCGCCGAGCCGCTCACGGAGCGTCTCCTCGGACCACGCGGAGACGTCGACGTCCCGCAGCGCACTGACCGCGGCGTCGAGCCGCGCGATCGCCTCGTTCGTACTCATGTTCGAGAGCTTACCGTCCGGGCGGGCACCGCGGGCGCTTTCTCCGGTTTCTCCCACGGGTCGTCAGGGCTGGGCGTCATCGGCTATCTTGCGCTTATCGTCACCCCGTCCCCCGGTCCCCTCGGCCGCCGTCGACCGGAGTCACCAACACGGACCCGCACGACTCCGATCCGACCAACCGCGACACCTCCGCGCCGGCGCCACGATCCGCCGGCGACCGGTGGCCCGCCGGGCGGCGTGGCCAGCAGAGAGAAGGACACGACAGAGCCATGCATCCCGCCACCCGTCAGATCCGCAACCGGGTGGGCGCGGGCGCCGCGGCGACCCTCACGGCACTCGCCCTCACCGCCGTCTCCCCACCGGCGTACGCCGCCGAGCCTGAACAGCCCACTCTCTGGGTGACCGGCACCGTCTCCCCCTACATCCACGAGTCCGGCGTCACGATCGGGCTCAACCTCGCCAACCAGGGCAAGGGGGCGGCCACCGACGTCACCGTCCGGTACAACGGCGACCAGCTCACCGACGACGTCCTCGTCTCGTTGACCGACACCGCGGCGGGTTGTCAGCTCACCGGAAAGAGCGTCCTCTGCGAGCATCGCGACCTGGCGCCCGGTCAGGTCGACCTGGTCGAGCAGATCATCCTCACCAGCCGCCCCGACGCCCGCCCGGGCACCGGCGGCGCCATGAGCGTCACCCTCGCCGGCACCGGCCCCGACGGCACCCCGGCGAGCATCATGTTCCCCCTCGACGTCGAGATCCTGCCCGACCCGGATCTGGTGGTCGCCGCCGAGGACGTGGGCTCGGACGACGACCGGGTCGGCGCCGGCGACACCCGCCCGCTGCGCGCCGTGGTGGTGAACCGGGGGATCACCGAGGCGCAGAACGTCCGGGTGAAGGCCACGCTGCCGGTCGGCGCCACCTTCGCCGAGCGGTACGAGGAGTGTGTCTACGAGGGCGACCGGCCCGGTACGCCCCCCGCCGGGTACGTCTACGACGCGACCAGCGTGACCTGTGTGCTGCCGTTGACCCTCCAGCCCGGTGACGGTCTGGTGCTCGCCGACGAGGAGACCGACGAGGCCCTGTTCAACGCGACCTTCGGCAGGAACCTGCCCGGACCGACCCGGCACTCCGGCTCGTTCGAGGTCGACGAGGACGACCAGTCGCCGCTGCCTGGAGCCCGGTCGCGGGCCGCGCCGGACGGGTCGTCGTCGGCACCGCCGGCTGATCCGGCCCAGACCGCGCCGGCCCAGAGCACGCCGGCACAGCCCGCGCCGTCCCGGACCGCGCCGGACGGGCAGACCTCGCGGCTGGCCGAGCGGGTCACCGTGCTCCGGGCTGCCGACGCCAGAACCGCCCGCGCCGCCCGCGACCCGTGGCCGGACAACGTCAACGACCTCAAGCCGGCCGCCGAGTTCACCATCTGGTCCAAGGCCAACACCTACGACTTCGCCGTCGCGGTGCCCTCGCTGACCGGCGCGGTGGGCGACACGGTCGAGGTGGCGTACACGATCACCAACCGTGGACCGTCCGACGGCAGCGCCTCGTGGCGGATCGTCGCACCGAGCGGCACCGTACTGCTGCCGAGCGAGTGGTGCGAGTTCCGCGACGACCAGGGCCGCCCGGCCACCGAACTCTCCGCGGTGGAGTGCGGCGCCAAAGACGACTGGCCGGCCGAGGCGTCCGGCAGCGGCACGGTCTCCGCCACCGTCCGCGTGAAGATCAAGTCGGAGCCGGGCACCAACGGCACGATCACGGTACGTCCCCACGGACACTCGACGGAGACCAGCACCAGCAACAACACCGCGCGAATCGTGATCAACAAGCCGGGCGGTGGCGGCGGGGAACTGCCGATCACCGGCGCCCGGCCCGGCCCGACCGGGGCGCTCGGTGCCAGCGCGGTGCTGCTCGGTGTGCTGCTCCTCCTGCTGGTCCGGCGCCGCCGGGTCGCCTCCGAGGAATAGCCCGACCGACCGACGACAGTCCGACGGCAGGGGCGGGACCGGCACCCCCGGTCCCGCCCCTGCCGCGTCAACAAGCCGGGCCGACAACCGGTCATGCCGCAGCGGCCGAACCCGGGGCCGCCGGTCCCGTCCGGTCAGCGGGTGGCGGCCACCTCGGCGACCTTGGCCAGCAGCAGCGCCTCAGCCAGGCAGACCCGGGCGAACTCCCCCAGGTGCAGGCTCTCGTTCGGCCCGTGTGCCCGGGCGTACGGATCCTCCACCCCGGTCACCAGGATCGCGGCCTCCGGAAACATCTCCTGGAACGTGGCGATGAACGGAATCGAGCCACCGACGCCGATGTCGACCGGGTCGACCCCGTCCCAGGCGGTCCGGAAGGCGTCCCGGGCCGCGTCGAACATCGGGCCGGACGCGTCGATCACACACGGCTCCCCGTCGTGCTCCAGGGTCACCGTCACCGAGGCGCCGAACGGGGCATGCTGGCGGAGGTGCTCGGTCAGCGCCTCGTACGCCCTCGCGGCGTTGTCACCCGGCGCGAGCCGTACGCTGAGTTTCGCCTTCGCCGCCGGCACCAGCGCGTTCGCCGCCTCCCCGGTCGGCGGCGCGTCCAGTCCGATCACCGAGATCGCCGGCTTGTTCCAGAACCGGTCGGTGAGCCGGCCGGTGCCGATGAACGACACCCCGTCGAGCATCCCCGCCTCGGCCCGCAGCCGCTCCTCGGGGTAGTCGACCGTGGCGCCGGGTGCGCTGACCAGACCCTGCACCGCCACGTCCCCGGCGGAGTCGTGCAGGGTCGCCAACAGCCGGCAGAGCGTGGTGAGCGCGTCCGGCACCGCGCCGCCGAACATCCCGCTGTGGATCGCCTGGCCGAGGGTCTTGACCTCGACGAAGCAGTTGACGATCCCGCGCAGCGACGTCGTCAGGGCCGGTACGCCGATGTCCCAGTTACCGGAGTCGGCGATCACGATCACGTCGGCGGCGATCTCGTCACGGTGCTCGACGAGCAGCCGCTCCAGCGAGTCGGAGCCGTACTCCTCTTCTCCCTCGATGAACAGCACCACGCCGACCGGCAACGCGTCGCCGAAGGCCCGGAGGGCGGCGACGTGCGCCATCACGCCGGCCTTGTCGTCCGCCGCACCCCGGCCGTAGAGCCGGCCGTCCCGCTCGACCGGCTCGAACGGCTCGCTCTGCCACAGCGACAGGTCACCGACCGGCTGTACGTCGTGGTGCGCGTACAGCATCACCGTCGGCGCGCCGGGCGGCGCCGGCCTCCTACCGATCACCGCCGGCTGCCCGTTGCCGGACCGCACCACCTGTACGTCGAGGCCACAACCGCGCAGCAGTTCGGCGACCGCCTCGGCGGAGCGCTCGACGTGGGAGTGGTCGAAACCGTCGAAGGCGATGCCGGGGATCCGGACCAGACGCTCCAGATCCGCCCGTACGCCGGGCAGCTCGCGTTCGATCGCGGCACGAAGTTCGGATTCGGTACGGGTAGCTTCGCTCATGTTCATGATCGTAGGCGCCGCGACCAGGCTGACAACGAGCCGGACCGGAAACCGGCCGGTCATCCCCGGTCGGGACACCGGCGCGTCACGATTCCCGCGGCGGGTCGGCCCGGTCGGCGTCCGGGGAGGCCGGACCGGCACCCGTGTCGCTCCGGCCGGTCCGGCGGGCCCGACCGGCGGCCCGGGTCGCCGCGTCACCCGCCGCGCCCATCCAGGAGCGGGCCCGGGCGGCGCCACCACCGGCCCACTCACCAAGGTCGCTCGCGCCGTCACCGAGTCGGCGGAGCAGCCCGACCAGGGGGTCCTGCGAGCGCCCGAACGCCTCCCGGTACGACTCCGCCGCCGCCTTGATCTCGGCGGAGACCGACGTCAGGTCGTCGTCCGCGCGTCGCGGATATTCTCCGTCGAGCATCCGGGCGTACTCGCCGGAGTCGATCCACCGCCGCAGGTCCGCGGCCCGGGCCACCGGAACCGGATGGGTGCTCCACGCGGTCATCCGGATCTTGTGCAGGCTGTCCCGCAGGTCGCCACCGCCGTCGTACTCGGTGGCCTGCTCAAGAAAGGCGGTGGTGTCGATCTGACTCAGGTCGCCACCGCCGGCCAGCTTCATCAGCAGTCGCAGCGCGGCCGCCGGGTCCTGCCCGGCGAGCAGCCCGGCCCGGTCCCCGGAGAGCTCCGCCTTGCGCCACCACTCCAGCATTGCGGCGATGATGCCCCGCAGCGCCAGGGCACCCACCGGCAGCCAGCTCAGGTTGGCCGCCCACCGGGTGAGAATGCTCAGGATCGTCTTGTAGACGGCGTGCCCGCTGCCGACGTGGCCGAGTTCGTGACCGAGCAGGCACCGCAGTTCGTCGTCGTCGAACTGCTGAACACACGCCGAACTGACGACGACGAACGGCCGGTCGAGCCCGATCGCCTCGGCGCTGAGCCACGGCGACTGCGTGACAAAAAGCTCCGGTAGTACGGTCACGTCCAGTGCCGTGCCGGCCTCCGCGAACAGGCGGTGGACGCGGGGATACTGCCGATGGTCCACCCGGATGGCGGCGGCCAGGTAGGAGAGGCGGAACGCCCGCTCGTTCCACATGCCGAAGAACGCCTTGACCACGTCGTCGAAGCCCCGCAACTCGCGCAGCGCGGTCAACGCCCCACGATCGGCCGGATGCTCCCACGCTCGGGAACTGATCCCGGTGAGCGTGACCCGCCGTCGGGCCGGGGCGCCACCCGTACTGTCTGTGGTCATCGGGGCCCCCGCTCGCCGTGGGTCGGACTGTTCTGCCGATCGTCCCGCAGGCTCCCGGATCCGTCCATGGGTAGGCGTTGATTGATCCGACGTCGACCGGGACGTGTGCTCAGCGCAGCCGGACGAACCGGTCGGCGGCGTCGGGTGTCGGGGCGACGGCACCGTCCACCACCAGGTCGGCCCGCTCGACGGTCCGGTCCGCCGCGAAGTGGGCCCGCTCCCCCGCCCACCAACGGGTGAGCTGTGGAAGCAGCGCCGCGCCGTCCCGGGCCACCGCGCGGTCGCGGCGCAGTCCGGCCGGCGCGGTGACCAGAATCGCGTACGTCAGTTCGGCGGCGACGGCGGCGCGGGCGCTGGAGACGCCTTCCAGGATCACCACCGGTACGGGTGGCACCGGGATCCAGGATTCGCCGAACTGCCCGGCCGTCCAGTCGTACCGCCGATAGCGGGCGGGACGGCCGGACCGTAGCGGCGCCAGTATCCATTCCTCGAGTCGGGGCCAGAAGGTGAACTGGTCCGTCCAGCCGTCGAGCAGGTCGTCGGTGTGCAGCACCGACACCGGATCCGGCGGTTCGTTTGCGGTCCTCGGCTCGACCAGGGGCCGGAGCGCGGCGGCCAACCGCTCGGCGAAGGTACTCTTTCCCGCCCCGCTCGGGCCGTCGACCGCGACCAGTCGGGTACGCCCGAGCCGCGCCGGCCGGTCGAGAATCCGCACGGCCAGTTCGGCGTACGACTCGACTGCGCCGCTCATCCGGACGACGTCCGGCCAACCGCCGACCCGGGCGGACGCGGCTCAACCGCCACCTCGGCCGACGTCGGGTCGGCGCTCGATCGGGGCGCGGGCGCGTCGGCGCTCGATCGGGGCGCAGGCGCGTCGGAGACGAAGGCGGGTGTGGCCGGTGCGCCGGGCGGCACGAACGGAAGTCCGCCGGGCGCGCCCTGCTCGATGAGCCGCCACAGGGCCGTGGTGTCGAGATGTTCCTCCACCAGGTCGCCGAGCAGGTCGAGGGTTCGTTCCCGGGCGGCCGCGAAGGAGGTGTCCGGGGCGACCTGGAACCCGTGTCGGTTGGCGAGCCGGGCCGCCTCGGCGAGGAACCGTCGACGAAACTCGTCGGAGGAGAACGTGCCGTGCCAGTGGGTGCCGAAGACGGTGCCGGCGACCGCACCCTCCGTCCGGCCGTCCGAGTGGTGCAGCAGGGGCGACAGGGCCGGGTCGGCGGCGGAGACGTACCCGTGGTGGATCTCGTAGCCGCGTACCGGCACCGGACCGAACGGGGTGCCCGCCGTGCCCGCCGTGCCCGCCGACCGGGCCACGGTCTTGCGAGCACCGAAGGTGATCTCGATGGGCAGCAGGCCGAGGCCGGGAACCTGACCGCGCCCGCTCTCCACCTCGTCGGTGATGGTGCGGGCCAGCATCTGGAAGCCGCCGCAGATTCCGAGCAGCGGCCGTCCGGCGGCGACGTGTGCCCGTACGGCCTCGGCCAGTCCGGTCCGGCGCAGCCAGTCCAGGTCCGCCACGGTCGACTTGCTGCCTGGCAGTACGACCAGGTCGGCGGCGGCGATCTCGGCCGGTTCGACGGTCAGTCGGACCCGGACGCCCGGCTCGGTGGCGAGCGCCTCCACGTCGGTGGCGTTCGAGATCCGGGGCAGTCGGAGCACCGCCACGTCCAGCCATTCGCTGCCGCGCGGCGGGGCCGGCCGCCCCAGCACCTGTCCGTAGGCGAGCGAGTCCTCGGCGTCCAGCCACAGGTCGACGTGCCACGGCAGCACCCCGTACGTCGGCCGTCCGGTGAGCTGGGTCAGCATCTCCAGGCCGGGGCGGAGCAGGCCGAGGTCCCCCCGGAACTTGTTGATCACATATCCGGCGACGAGCGCCTGGTCGGCGGCGTCGAGTAACGCGAGTGTGCCGAACATCGAGGCGAAGACGCCGCCCCGGTCGATGTCACCGACCACGATCGTCGGCAGTCGGGCGTGCCGGGCCAGCCCCATGTTGGTGTAGTCGGCGTCCCGCAGGTTGATCTCGGCAGGGCTGCCGGCTCCCTCGCAGACCACCACGTCGTACTCGGTGCGCAGCTCGGTCAGAGCCGCGAAGGCCGCTTCGGCGAGCCGGGGCCGCAGGGACCGGAAGTTGTCGGCGGTGATCGTGTCGACCGCCTCGCCGAGCAGGATCACCTGGCTCGACCGGTCACTGCCCGGTTTGAGCAGCACCGGGTTGAACCGCAGGTCCGCCGGAACGCCACACGCGGCGGCCTGCATCGCCTGCGCCCGGCCGATCTCACCGGCGCGGCCGTCGGGCCCGATCACCACCGCCGAGTTGTTGGACATGTTCTGGGCCTTGAACGGTGCAACCGCGACACCCTGGCGGTGCAGCCATCGGCAGATGCCGGCGGTCAGCACGCTCTTACCGGCGTCGGAGGTCGTTCCCGCGACCAGCAGACCGCCGCTCACGGACGCCCGGCATCAGACGGGCCGGCCGACGGACGCCGACGTACGGCCGACAGCCGGCCGAGGAGCCGACGGGTGGCGGCCCGCCGGGGCCGGCTGGTCACCGCGTACGTCACCGCGAGGCCGAGCGCGGCGAGCCCCACACCGCTGGAGAGCCTGGCCGCCCGGTCGATGTGCCGGGCCTCCGGCCGGGGCCCGTCACCGAGGAACGGTCGGACCTCGGAGCGTCCGAAGTAGACGTTGCGACCGCCGAGCCGGACTCCGAGCGATCCGGCCATCGCCGCCTCGCACTGCCCGGCATTGGGGCTGGGATGGTCTCGCCGGTCCCGACGCCAGATCCGCCAGGCCCGGGTGCGGTCGCCCCGGACCAGTGGTGCGGCGGCGATGGTGAGCAGGCCGGTGAGCCGGGACGGCAGCAGGTTGAGCACGTCGTCGAGCCGGGCGGCGGCGGTGCCGAACCGCTCGTACCGGGGTGAGCGGTGCCCCACCATCGCGTCCAGGGTGTTCGCCGCCCGGTAGCCGACCAGCCCCGGCAGCCCGGCCACCGCACCCCAGAACAGCGGTGCGACGACGGCGTCGGAGGTGTTCTCGGCGACCGACTCGACGGTGGCCCGGGCGAGTTCGGACTCGTCCAGCGCGGAGGGGTCCCGCCCACAGAGGTGGTTGAGCCGGCGTCGGGCGGCCGGCAGGTCGGCCGTTCCCAGCGCCTGGCTCATCGCCGCCGCCTCGCGCCGCAGCGTCCGGCCGCCGAGCACGGTCCACGTGCCGGCCGCGACCAGCGCCGCTCTCGCCAGCGGGCGGTTGCGGGTCGCGAGCGCGGCGGCCCCACCGAGCAGCACCGGTACGCCGACCGCCAACGCGGTGTAGCCGACCCCGGCCGACCGGTCGGGCCGGTAGAGGCGCCGTTCCAGCGCGCCGGCCAGTCGCCCGAATCCGGCTACCGGATGGCCGCGCCGTGGATCGCCGATCAACGCGTCCAGGGCGTAACCGACGGCGAGCCCGGCGGCGTTGGCCGCCCCGTCGCTCATCCAGGTCGGCGCCGGCGAGCCCGGACGGCGAGTCACCGACCGCACACTGACGATCTTCGGCCGCATGTGACCACCTCCGCGCGGAAGCCTAGTGGCCGGCCTTCGGCGCCTGTTTGGGCGAGTCCGGGGGAACGTCCCGGCTCACCCACCGGCCCGAGGAATCCGCCCAGCGGCCCGAGGAGCCCACCCACCAGCCCGGACAACCCGCCAACCGCCCCCAGAGACTCGCCAACCGCCCGGAGAGCTCGTCCAGCGGCCGGGAGAGCGAGCCGGGCCACAACCTCTCGGTCGCCGCACCGGATAGGGTCGCGAACTGACCTGCGGCCGTGGCCGCAGCCCCGGACCGACGGGGCAGACAGGAACATACCGACACAAGCTTGCCAACAGGAGGCGAAAGTGCTGGTCATCGAGGTGGTCGTCGGCGGGAGACCCGGATGACCAGCACCACATCGGTCGCGGTATCGGCGCCCAGTCTGACGCCCACCGGCCCGACGCTGGTCAACCCGTTGAACCGGCTGCCGTCGCTGACCGGTCTGCGCTGGATCGCCGCGATGCTGGTTTTCGGTTTCCACATCGGGACCATGCGGATTGTCGCCGAGCCGGACTACCGCCACATCATCGACTGGGTGTTCACTCTCGGCCTCTCCGGTGTGCAGTTCTTTTTCATCCTCAGCGGATTTGTGCTCGTCTGGTCGGCCCGCCCCGGGGACACGAAACGGGCGTTCTGGCGTCGCCGGATCGCGAAGATCTTTCCCAACCATGTGGTGACCTGGGCTGCGGTGATCGGGCTCATGCTTTACTGGGCGGACCCGATCAACCTGAAAGCCGCCTTCGCGAACCTGTTCCTGCTGCAGGCCTGGCTCCCCCTCGACGGTTACTTCTACAGCATCAACAACGTCAGCTGGTCGATCTCGTGCGAGATGTTCTTCTATCTCTGCCTGCCGTTCGTACTGCCGCTGCTCCGCCGCACCCCGCCGTGGGTGCTCTACGGCGTCGTGATCGGCATGCCGCTGCTCATCCTGGCGATGTGGCCGGGCCAGCAGTTGGTGCCGGAGGAGAACCGCTGGTGGTTCACCCAGATCTTCCCCATCGTGCGATCCTTCGAGTTCTGGATCGGGGTGGCCGCCGCTGAACTGATGCTGCGCGGGAAGTGGCGTGGCCCGAACCTGCTGCTCTCCACCGGCGTGTTCGTGCTGATCTGGGTCGCCTGCATGGAGTGGATCCGCGCCGAACTGTGGACCACCGTGCTGGCCCTCGGATACATCCTGGTAATCACCAGCGCAGCGGCCGCCGACACCCAGGGCCGATGGTCCCCGTTGCGGTCCCGGCCGATGCGCTGGCTCGGCGAGGTCTCGTTCGCGTTCTATCTGGTACATGTCTTCCTGATCAAGGCCATACTCCGTTTCGCCGGCCACCCCGGCGGCTTCACCGGTTGGCGAGGCCCGGTTGTCGCGATCCTGATGCTCCTGGCCAGCCTGGTCGCCGCGGCATTGTTGTTCCGCTTCGTCGAAACGCCGATGATGCGGGTGCTCGGCCCCCGACGACGGCGGTCCGGCCCCGGCGGCGCGCCGCCGGGATTGATCCAGCAGCAACGACGCCGTCTGCCTGACTCCGGACCGACAGGCGGTCCCGAGACGACGAGCGGATTGGTGGGAGGCAGGCCAGCGCTCAGCTGACCTGCCTCCCACCCTGGGTCGGCCGAAGCGGCGGTGGGGAGGCGGCCACCGCCGACAACTCAGCCGACCGGCCTCAGTCGGCGCGAATTGCGGCAGGTCTCAGGCGGGCACCGGGACCCGACCCCGGCCACGGCGGCCACGGCCGCCAACGCCCGCATCGCCACCCTGCGGGCCGGCGTCGGTACCGCCAGGCTCCCGCCCACCACCGTCGGGTCCCGGGCCGTCCTGCTCGCCACCGGCGGGACCGTGGCCGTCCCGACCGCCACCGTCGAGTTCGTCGACCGTCGCGGCGACATCCTGCTCACCACCGTCGAAGCCGGCGACATCCTGCTCACCACCGTCGAACCCATCGACCGTCGCGGCGACACCCACGGCCGGCTCCCGATCCAGATCGCCGAGGTCGTGCCGGTCGACGTTGATGTCACCCGACGAGATCGTGACGGTCCCGAAGCCCTGGCCCGGGCCCGCGTCCTGACCGGCCACCGTCCCGAAGAACTGGCCCGGCGTGACCGACAGGCCACGATCTGCGCCGTCGGGAAACTCCCCGTCGGCGTAGTCACGGTCGTCGTCGAAGGGCCGGTCATCGGGCAGCACCGGCGCCTCGTCGGCCGGCACCGGCTCGGCAACCTCGCCGTGCACCCGGGACTGCGCCTCGGCGTCCTCCAGCGTCGACGTCGCGGCGGTCGGGCGGTTGCGAGCGAACCGTCCCCGCCCCCGGGACAGGTCGTGGCCGACCGCCGCCGCCTCCAACTCGTACATGGTGCGGTGGTTGCCGGCGTCGTCGATCCAGTCCCGGGTGTACATCCGGCCGACCACGATGATCGGGTCACCCACCATCACGGAGGAGGCCACGCCCTCGGCGAGCTTCCGCCAGCAGTTGACCCGTACCCGAAGGCTGTTGCCGTCGACCCAGCGTCCGCTCTCCCGGTCGAGCCGGCGGGCGGTCGAGGCCACCTTGAAGTTGGCCACCAGGGTGCCGGTCTGGCTGGTACGCCGCCACTCCGGCGCGGTCAGCACGTTGCCGACAATGGTGACATTGGTATCGAACATCGCCCCTCCACAGGGTTCAGGTGGTTACCGTCCGAGCCGACTCGACCGACAGCCTGGCCGCCCCGGCACCACCGCGGCCACCACCACCGCCGGCCCTGTGGACAACCCGGCCCTCTGTGGAAAAGAACCTGATCAAGCTTTCTCCTGCTATGGCGAAGTAGCGTCAGAGCGTGCAGCCGGACCTGCTCGGACCGCCCTACGAGCGGCAGACGATCGACCTCGGCCGGGACGCGGAGGGCCCGGTGGTGGCGACTCTGGTCCGCCGCCCGACAGAGCGGCCGAGCCACCGGGCGGTGCTCTACGTGCACGGGTTCGTGGACTACTTCTTCCAGACCCACCTGGCCGACTTCTTCGTCGCGCACGGCTGGCACTTCTACGCACTCGACCTGCGCAAACACGGACGTAGCCTGCTTCCGCACCAGACCCCGAACTTCTGCCACGACCTGACCGAGTACTTTCCCGAGCTCGACGCGGCGGTCCGGCTCATCCGGGACAGCGACGGCAACCGCACCCTGCTGCTCAACGGCCACTCGACCGGCGGCCTGATCGCCGCGCTCTGGGCACACGCCCGGCGCGACACCGGGTACGTGAACGGACTGCTCCTGAACAGCCCGTTCTTCGACCTCAATCTGCCCGGGCTGATCCGTCGGCCGGTCCTGGACGCGATGCTCCGGCTGGCCCGGCGGACGCCGTACCGGACCATCCCGTTCGGGCTCTCCGAGGTGTACGGCAGCAGCCTGCACGCCGCACACCAGGGCGAGTGGACCTACAACCTCGACTGGAAGCCGCTGGCCGGATTTCCGTTGCGGGTCGGCTGGCTGGCGGCGATCCGACGGGGCCAGCGACAGCTGCACGCCGGCCTGGACATCCCGGTGCCGGTCATGGTCGCCTCCTGCACCGCCAGCTTCCAGGGACGGGTCTGGCACGACTCGGCGACGGCCGCCGACGCCGTACTCGACGTCACGCACATCGCGCGGTGGGCGCCGAAGCTGGGACCGCACGTCACCCTGCTCCGGGTCGACGGCGCCCTGCACGACCTCACCCTGTCCGCGCCGGCGGTCCGGCAGCGGGTCTTCACCGAGCTGGCCCGCTGGGTCTGCGCCTACGTCGCGCCGAACGACGGGTCGACGAACGCTCCGGCCAGTCCGTCGGGCCCGCCTCACCGGACCGCTGTCGCGGCACCCGGTACCGCTCCGACCCCTGCGCCCGGTCCACCTCCGGGTCCGCCGACGGATCCGGATCGGGCGACGGCGGCTCCCGCCGGTCCGGCGGCCCCCAGGGCCCCGGGTCCGACATCGCCGACTCGGACTCCGCCGGCAGGTACGTCGACCAGCCGTCCCGCCACACCAGCAGGTCCCGACTGAGCAGGTGCTGGTCACCGGCGAAGAAGATCCGGTCCACCGCCCGCCGTACCTTGGCCAGTCCAGGCCGCGACTCCGACCCGGTGAAGATCACGACGTCCCGGGCCGGCACACCGACCACCAGCTCCCCCGGCACCGACCGGCTCAGCCCGGCCCAGACCTCGTCGGCGAGCAGCACGCTGGACTCCAGCCCGCCGAAGGAGAGCATCGGGGCGGGCGGCTGCCCCTCGATCCGGAGCTTGGGCAGGAGTCGGTGGAGATTGTCCAGCGCCACCCGTCGCAGCGTCCGCGGGCCGAGTTCGAGCTGCTCAAGATCAGCCCAGGCGACGAACCGGCTGCCGTACGGCGGCCCGTACGAGTAGGCGACAACCAGCTCCGGACCGAAATCCTCGAGCAGGTGTTCTGTACCGAGCCGGGGGTCCTCGACCGACGCCAGCAGCGGCAGAAACATCGTGCTCGTCAACTGCACGCCTGGAAACCTAGTATGTGCAGGCCGGAACGTCACGCCCTCGTCCTACCGGTGTTCCTCGACAGCGGTAGCCTGCTGGGGCACGCACCACCTCCCGCCACGCGCCCGTAGCTCAGCGGATAGAGCAGCTGCCTTCTAAGCAGTTGGTCGCAGGTTCGAATCCTGCCGGGCGCGCCAGCACGACGGCGCAGATCCGTTACACGTCGTTCTCCGTGAAGAGTGACAGTTGGTCGGCTCGCTATCCGAGCCGAACAATCACGCTAAGTAACTTGTGTGTCGCCTATCGCTGAAACAGACGGTCCCCGATTCTGATCGAGACGCGCGGTCGGCGGCCGCGAGAAGGCCGGGTGCCGGCTCTCTCGGCGCCACGATGCGAAAACACCCCGATGCCGGGCGGCGTCGCGAGGGAGCGAGGAGTCAGCGGGCGGGCAGCGGCTCGGACGTCGGCCGCCATTCCCGCCTGATCAGCCCGTAGACCCACGAGTCAGAGACCTCGCCGTTCACGATGCAGTCTTCTCGCAGCGTCCCTTCACGCACGAACCCGAGCTTCTCCAGCACGCGGGCAGACGCCACGTTTCGGGTATCGGCCTCAGCCTGGACGCGATTCAGGTCCAGCGTGTCGAATCCCCACCGCAGCACCGCACGCGCGGCCTCCGTCGCGTAGCCGTGGCCCCACACCCCATCGTCGAAGCAGCAGCCCAGCGATGCACTGCGGTAGTCCGGATTCCACCGGTTCAGGCTGCACCAGCCGATGAACGCCCCGTCGGAGTCGCGATCCACGGCCAGCCTCGCCCCGGTGCCCGCCTCCGCCATCTGCCGGCACGCCGCGACGAACCGCTCGGCGCGCACGCGTTCGTTCCACGGTGGCGAGTCCCAGTAGCGCAGCACGTAGGCGTTGCTGTGCAACGCGAAGAGATCGTCTGCATCCGTGTCGTCGAAGGGACGCAGGGTAAGGCGAACGGTGTGCAGCGTGGGGGTGGGCAGCGACATGGGCGACACGTTCCCTCCGGTGCCTGGCGGCTGATCAACCAGACCCCCGGTGCCGGCCACGCGCAACCGGTTTTCCGGCGGAGCGGGCGGGCGCGCAAGCACCGCGGCGCACCTCAGGGCCGGTCCAGGCCGCCGGGCCCCGACTCCCTTACCGCGCCGCCGGCCCGGCTACCGTGGCCGTATGGCCAACCCGACCCGCTGGGCGACCGACACCGGCCCGGAGCACTCGCAGTGGTACGTCGACCGGTTCCGCAGGCTCGCCGCCGAGGGCGCGGATCTGGCCGGCGAGGCCCGCCTGGTGGACACCCTGGTCCAACCCGGGTCGCGGATCCTCGACGCTGGCAGCGGCACCGGCCGGGTCGGCGCCGCACTGGTCGAGCGCGGGCACACCGTGATCGGGGTGGACGCCGACCCCGTGCTGGTGGAGGCCGCCCGCGCCGATCACCCCGGCCTGCGTTCGCTGGTCGCCGACCTGGCCGAGTTGGACCTGCCGGCGATGGGTGAGGTCGAGCCGTTCGACGCCGCCGTGCTCGCCGGCAACGTTCTCGCGTTCGTCGCGGTCGGCACCGAGCCGGAGGTGCTGCGCCGGATCGCCGGACACCTGCGCCCCGACGGCGTCCTGGCCGTGGGCTTCGGCACCGAACGCGGCTACCCGCTGACCGCGTTCGACGCCGACGCGGCCGCCGCCGGGCTGCGCCTGGAACACCGCTTCGCCACCTGGGACCTGCGCCCGTGGCGTGACGACGCGCCCTTCGCGGTCAGCGTCCTTCGCCGCCCGGCCGACTGATCCCAGTCAACCGGGGCGGCGACGGCCCACGGGTGGCCGGAGCCACGGTCGCATGATCGGCGTCGCGCTAGATCTCCTCGACCGGGCGGGAGCCGACGATGGCGGCGTAGACCTCGTCGTACAGCTCGTCGTCGACATCCAGTTGCCGCTCCGCGTCGAGATGGTAGGCCGACCGGGTGAAACACTCGTTGACGACGGCGACCATCTGCTCGACGCTGTGGAACTCCACGCTCGGCGGCGCGAACTCCGGCATGATCGTGACCACGACCGGCTCGCTGCTGTCGGACCAGGCCGCCGCGTACAGGTCCGAGCTGCCGTTCTGCAGCAGTGGTACCCAGTTCCCGGCGAGAAGTGGGCTGTCCTCGTCATGGTGGGCTGCCTTGATCCCGGCGACGTCCCGCAGCTCGACAGGCCAGAAGCCGGGGATCGTCCAGCAGTCACCGATCGTCTGTCCCGGCGCGTAGTCGACGCCGTCGCACCATTGGAACCATTCGAGCACCGTACGCGGAGTCGTCGCACCGAGCACTGCCTCGATCTCGGCCCGACTCCTGCCCGGTTTCAGGACCGGAGCGACCGGGGCACCGAGGCGGACAAGCCAGTCCCGCCACTGCGCCAGCTGATCAGTGAGCGTCACCGGAGCATGGTGGCACACCGGATCCGCCACCCCAGGGCTCCGTCGGCCTGAGCTGGGCAGCATCCGGGACGCGGACGCGAGCACGCGTACTCGCTGGGTGGCGCGGGACGCGACCGGCGCCGGCCGCACGGTCAGTCGCGGGTCGACCGGCCCCGGTCCGGGACCCGACGCGGATCCACCGGATCCGACCGGATCGTCGCGGTCGACTCCGTACGGACCTGCGGCGCGACCGTCACGGCGGGCAGGCTCACCCGACCCACGGCCGGCAGGGTCAGCCGGCTGGCAGCCAGGTCGACGTCGACCGTGGCGTCCCGGTCGTCGACGTTGGTGAACTCCGGGTCGGACTGCCCGAGCACCAGCCCGAGCGAGTGCCCGGCCGGCACCACCGCCTCGTACGCGTCGAGCGGAATGTCGACGGTGTACCAGCGGCCCGGACGCAGGGGTGTGGTGAACCGCAGCGAGGTGTGGTGCGCCGCGTCCAGCCATCCCCTGGTCAGCACCGCGTGGTCGCCGGTCGCGGTGATCTCGGCGGTGTCCCGGTAACAGCCGTCGTCGGTGGGGCTGGCCTCACCCCAGCACGACTCGGTGCTCAGCGTCCGTACGCCCTCCGAGGCGAAGTGGTTGATCCGGGTGGCGGTGCCGTAGTCAACCAGGCGGGCGGTGAGTTCCGTGGTGGGCCGGTCGACCCGGATCCGCAGCCGGACCGACGGGCTGCCGGAGATCCGCAGCGGGCCGGTCAGCGGGCCGGACAGGAAGGCGAGCCGTCCGGCCCGGGCGGTGTTCGGATCGGTGACCAGTTCGTCCTCGCCCAACGACTCGTCGGTGTAGGAGAAGACGGTGCCGGGGCGGGCACCCCGACCGCCGATGGTGCCGGTGGTGCCGTCACCGCCGCCGAGGGCGACCCGTACCGGCCGTGCTCCCCTGGCCGGCCAGTCCGGCTCGTCGCGCCAGACACCGGGACTGGTTTCGATGCTCGCCCTGTCCTCCCACTGGACACCGTTGCGCAGCCCCTGGAGCCAGTGGTCGAACCAGCGGTGCAGGGTCCGCACCCACTCCGCCCGGCGTACGTCGAACGGGTCCTCGTGACCGGTCTGGTGGATCCAGATCCGGCGCGGTACGCCCCGCTCGGCCAGCGCCTCCCACCAGAGCGCGAACTGGGAGGTCGGCACGTTCAGGTCGTTGATTCCGTGTACCATAAAAACGCTGGCCCGTACCCGGCCCGCCGCCGTCCGGTAGTCCCGCTCGGCCCAGTAGGCGTTGTAGTCGCCGGTCTCCTCGGCACTGTCCGCGCGCAGCCGGGCCAGGGTCGCCGCGCACGCCTCAGCCGGGCGTCCGTTCACGTACGAGTGCAGGTAGGCGGGGTAGTCGCTGGCCCGGAGCACGCCGTTGAAGCGTTGGTAGCCGTACCAGCTGGAGATGGCCGAGATCGGCACGATGGTGGCCAGCCCCGGCACGCCGGTCGCGGCGACCCCGTTGGCGACCGAGCCGTCCCAAGACTTGCCGATCATGCCGACCCTGCCGGTCGTCCAGCCGGTGGCCTGGACCGGGGTGCCGTCGGCGGTGAAGCCCCGGGCCCGGCCGTTCAGCCAGTCGATCACCGCTTTGGCGCCGGTGACCTCGGCCCGGCCGCCGACGTCCTCGCAACCGGTCGAGCGGCTGGTACCGCTGAGGTCAACCGCGGCGAAGGCGTAGCCACGGGGCACGAAGTAGTTGTCGTAGAAGAGCGGGAACGAGGTGATCAGCCCGTTGGCGTCGTACCGCTTGACCTCGCTCTCGTTGCCCCGACCGCAGCACTGGTAGTACGGCGAGGCATCCATGATCACCGGTACCCTGACGCCGGCCGCCGCCGCCTCCCGGGGACGTACCAGGTCGACGGCGATCCGGTCGCGGACGCCGTCGCCGTCGGAGTCCATCGGCGCCTCCACCCAGACGCTCTCCCGGATCGCCTCGGCGTAGGAGTAGACCGGAACGGTGCCGGTGCCGACGACATGCGGGACCGGCCGGGCGCCGTGTGCGGCGGCGGGAGCGGGCGCGACCGCGGTCACCGTGAGTACGGTGGCCGCCAGCACGGCAACGCCGACCATTCGGGCCGGGACCGATCTGGACGGTGGGGTGATCCGCATGGGCAGCCCTTCCCGAGGTGTCGGCCGTGGCCCACCCATTCCACCGCATCGATTCCCCGGCGTACAGAAATACCGTCGAGGGGATGATGGTGGCGGGATGATCGACGAGCCGCGCCGACGGCCGTGTCCGAGGGGGCCGGCGGGCCGGACCGCCGGTTGCTGGCGACGACCGACATGTCCGCGCGTCGATCCATGTCCCGCGCAGGGATACCACCCGCCGGACCCACCCCACTAACCTCGGCGCACGCCGCGCCCCACCACCGTCCGTGCCGGCGTGTGAGGGAGGCCGTCATGAGGTTCCTGACCCGCACCGCCGTCGCCGCGACGGCGGTACTGCTGCTCGCCGCCGCGACCCCGTCCGTCGCCAGCCCGGTCGCGGCGGCGTCCGAGGCCGGTCCAGCCGGGACCCCGAACACGGCGACGACCGCGGCCGCGGCCGCGGCGCCCTACCCGAAGGCCCCGGTCGCCGGATCGCTCGGCAGGTACAACATCTCCGCCGTGTACGTCGCCGGCGTCTCCGCCGGCGCCTACCTCGCGACCCAGTTGCAGGTCGCCTACTCCGGCCAGATCCGGGGCGCCGCCCTCTTCACCGCCGGACCGTACTACTGCGCGCAGAACAACGTCGCCCAGTCGCTCTACGGCTGCATGGACAACATCTGGCCGACGTACCTGCCCACCCTGGAGACCTACACCCGGACCTGGGCCTCGTACGGCTGGATCGACCCGGTCCGTAACCTCTCCGGCCGACCGGTGTACGTCTTCCACGGCAACAGCGACACCACCATCCGGAAGTCCGTCACCGACGACCTGGTCCGCTACTTCCAGGACTTCGGCGCCAGTGTGCAGTACGACAGCGGCTCGTCGGCCGGACACGCCTGGGTGAGCCCGTACGGCACCGGCGGCTGCTCGGTCACCGCGTCGCCGTACCTGAACAACTGCGGAACCGATCCGCAGAACGCCCTGCTGCGCAAGCTCCTCGGCTCGGTCAGCGCACCGAACACCGGCCCGCTCGGCGGCTCGCTGGTCAGCTTCAACCAGAGCACCTTCGCCACCACCGGCAGCGCCGCCACGCTCAGCATGGGTGGTACGGGGTTCGTCTACGTGCCGTCCGCCTGTGCCGCCGGGCAGTCCTGCCGGCTGCTGGTGGCGCTGCACGGGTGCCTGCAGGGATATTCCTCGGTCGGTACCGCCTTCGTCGACCGGGCGAACCTCAACCAGTACGCGGACACCAACAACATGGTGGTGCTCTACCCGCAGGCGAGCGCCTCCGCCGTCAACCCGAACGGCTGCTGGGACTGGTGGGGCTACCTCGGCGCCACCAGCTACCCGATCAAGGGCGGGCCGCAGCTCGAGACGGTCATGAACATGATCCGCCGCGCCGACGGCTAGCCGGGACGGGGACTGGACGTGGACGGGTCGCGGTCCGACCGGAGGGACTGAACGTAGACGACCATGGATCGGCATGTCAGCATGGACCCGCGCGACGGGAGGTGGCCGTGCGGGGTGTGCGGATCCAGGTACTCGGTCCGGTCCGCGTCTGGCGCCACGACCACGAGTTGGACCTGGGTCCGGCCGGTCGTCGGGCCGTACTCGGGTTGCTGGTCCTGGCCCGGGGGCACCCGCTCGCCCGGGCCGAACTGGTCGACGCCCTCTGGGGCGACCAGCCACCGGCGAGCGCGACGAACGTCCTACAGACCCACGTCAAGCACCTGCGTCAGCGGTTGGAGCCGGACCGCCGCCCGCACGCGCCGAGTCGGCTGCTGCCGTCGGTCGGTGACGGCTACGCCCTGCGGGTCGCCGACGACGAGGTGGACCTGGCCCGGTTCCGGGCCCTGGCCGGCGCGGCCCTTGCCGCCGCGCGGAAGCCCGACCCGGGCCGGGTGGCCAGCCTGTCGGAGCAGGCACTGCGGCTCTGGCAGGGCGGACCGCTGGCCGACGTACCCGTGCTGGCCGGCCATCCGAAGGTGCTGGCACTGCTCGCGGAGCGGCAGGCGGCGCAGGCCCGGTACTGCGACGCGATGCTCGAGATCGGAGCCGGGGCCGAGGTGCTGCCGATGGTCGAGGAGGCCGCGACCAGCCAGCCCTTCGACGAGGCGACCCAGGCACGACTGATCCGGGCGTACCAGGCGGTCGGGCAGCGGGCCCAGGCGTTCGCCGCCTACCAGGCGGTCCGGGCCCGGCTCGCCGACGAACTCGGGGTCGATCCGGGGCCGGTCCTGGCAGCTGCCCACGCGGCCCTGCTGACCGACCCGGCTGCCACGAAACCGCCGCCGGCGGCGGCGCGGCAGGTGCCGGTCGGCGCGGCCCCGGAGCCGCCGGCCGCGACCCCGGCAGCCCGCCCGGACGGTACGACGGCAGCGGCGCCGCCCGTGGTGCCGGCCCAGCTTCCCGCCGACGTGTACGGCTTCACCGGCCGCCAGGCCGAACTCCGGCTGCTCGACGAACTGCTCTCCCCACCCCGGTCCGCCGGACCGGACGACAACCCGGGCGGTGGCGGCGATCCGCACCTGGCCCACGACACCGACCCGTCGGCCCGCCAACCCCGACCCGTTCTCGTCGCGGCGGTCTGCGGCACCGCCGGAGTCGGCAAGACGGCGCTGGCCGTGCACTGGGCGCACCGACTGCGGGCCCGGTTCCCGGACGGGCAGCTCTACGTCAACCTGCGTGGTCACGACGACGGGCCCCCGATGTCCGCCGGTGACGCCCTGGCCAGACTGCTCAGCGGGCTCGGGGTGGCCAACCACGACATTCCGCTCGAGGTCGACGAACGGGCCGCCCGGTACCGGACCGAACTCACCGACCGGTCGGTCCTCGTCCTGCTCGACAACGCCGCCTCGGTCGACCAGATCCGCCCGCTGCTGCCCGGTACCGCGTCAGCCATGGCCCTGGTCACCAGCCGGGACAGTCTGGCCGGCCTGGTCGCGCTGCACGGTGCCCGCCGGGTGACCCTGGCGCCGCTCCCGCCCGCCGACACCGGCCGACTCCTGCGGCTGCTGATCGGTGCCCGTGCGGACGCCGAACCGGCGGCGCTGACCACCCTCGCCGGGCAGTGTGCCCGACTGCCGCTGGCGCTGCGGGTCGCCGCCGAACTCGCCGGTTCCCGACCCGACGACCGGCTCGCCGACCTGGTGGAGGAACTGGCCGACCTGCGTCGACGGGTACGGCTGCTGGACGTCGGCGGTGACCCCCGGGCCGCCGTCCAGACCGTCTTCTCCTGGTCGTACCAGCAGCTGCCACCCGCCGAGGCGCTGGTGTTCCGGCGGCTCGGTCTGCATCCCGGCACCGACGTCGGGCTGCCGGCGGCCGCCGCGCTCGCCGGGCTCGACGTCGACCGGACCGGGGAGGCGCTCGCGGTACTGGCCCGGGTGCACCTGGTCCAGCCCGTCGGGCGGTGCCACTGGGGCATGCACGACCTGCTGCGGGCGTACGCGGGGCAGGTCTGTCAGGCCGAGGATCCGGCACCGGACCGGCAGGCCGCCGTCACCCGGCTGCTCGACCACCACCTGGCCAGCGTCGCCGCCGCGATGGACGTGTGCCATCCGGCGGAACGGCACCACCGTCCGCCGCCGCCCCGGCCGGCCGAGCCGGTGCCGGTCGCGGTCTTCGACGACCGTACGGCGGCCACCGTCTGGCTGGACGCGGAGCGGGGCACCCTGGTGGCCCTCTGCCGGTACGCGGCGACGCACGGCTGGCCGGCGTACCCGGTACTCCTCTCCAGCACGCTCTACCGCTATCTGGAGAGCGGGCACCACCTGGACGCCCTCGACATCCACACGCAGGCCCTGCACGCCGCCCGGCTCACCGGCGACGAGGGCGGCGAGGCGCACGCGCTGACCAACCTCGGCGCGGTGCACCGCCTCCGGGGCCGCTACCCCGAGGCCTTCGAACACCTCGAGCGTGCCCTGCTGATGCACGAGCGTGGCGGGGACCGGTACGGCCAGGCGCGTACCCGGTCCAACCTCGGCATCGTCCACGAGCGACTGGGTCAGCCCGGTCCGGCGGTCACCCACCAGCTCGCCGCCCTCGACCTCTACCGCCAACTCGGCGACCGGTACGGGGAGGCCGGCGCCCTGACCAACCTCGGCAACGTTTGCACCGAACTCGACCGGTACCCCGAGGCGGCCGAGCACCTCGGCCGGTCCCTGGAGCTGTTCCGCGCCCTCGGCGACCGGATCGGCGAGGCGATCGGACTGTGCAACCTCGGTGACGTGCAGCGGGTACTCGGCCGTCACCGGGAGGCGGCGGCCGGGCTGACCCGGGCGGCGACGCTGTTCCGGGAGGCCGGGCACCAGGACGGCGAGGCGACCGCGCTGTCCAACCTGGGCCGGCTGCACAGCGGGACGGGCCGCCACGACCTGGCGCTCGAGGAACTCGACCAGGCCCTGCGACTGTTCCGGCAGACCGGTCACCGGTACGGCGAGGCGAGTGTGCTGAACAGCCTCGGCGAGGCGTACCGGGGTGCGGGGCATCCCGCCGAGGCGCTCCGGTCGCACAGCGCGGCGCTGCGCATCGCAGCCGAGACCGGGGACCGCGACGAGCAGGACCGGGCCCGGGCCGGCCTGGACCGGACGGATCCGGGGGCGCCGCGTCCCGCTCCGACCACCCTCGTCACGGTCGTCGGGCCGGCCCGCCGGCCCTGACCACAGCTCACTGCGGCACCTCGACGGGCCACAAATCAGCTCGCGGTGGCACCTCGCCGGGTCTATCGTCGCGCCGTGCAGATCCACGAGTTCGCCGAGGACGACTGGTCCCAGGTGTGGCCGATCGTCCGTGACGTCGTACGGGCGGCCGACACCTTCGCCTACGACCCCGCGATGACCGCCGAGCAGGCGTACCGGATCTGGGTGGCGGAGCCGCCGGAGCTGACCGTGGTCGCCGTCGAGGACGGCCGGATCGTCGGCACCGCCAGGATGGGAACGAACCGGCCCGGGCCCGGGGCGCACGTCTCGACCGCCAGCTTCATGGTCGCCGCCGGGGCCCGGGGCCGTGGGGTCGGGACGGCACTCTGCCGGTTCGCGCTCGACTGGGCCCGGGAGCGCGGGTACGCGGGCATGCAGTTCAACGCCGTCGCCGAGTCGAACCAGGCGGCGGTCGCCGTCTACCGGCGGCTCGGCTTCCAGGTCGTCGGCACGGTACCCGGCGCGTTCGCCCATCCCACCCTGGGCCGGGTCGGGCTACATGTCATGTACCACCAGTTCTGAACTCCGGGCAGACCCTGGGACCATGGCTGGCCGGACCGGTCGGGGATGCCGACGATCTCCGACAGAGGACCTAGGTGGGCGACAGTGCGCGCGCTACGTCCTCGGCATCCCAGTCCAGGAAGGGGAGCATCATCTCCCGGCCGTACGTGTGGAGTTGATCCAGTGACGTGATCGCACGATCTCGCGCTGCGGCAAGCAGCGCGTCTCGCGCGTTCTCGACTCCCCAGGTCCGGGCGAAATGGCCCAGCACCCGCTCTCGCTTGAGCCTCTGCACGGAGTAGCGAGGGGACAACTCGGCTACCCGCCGGTTTTCTTTCCGGCACTGCGCGACACGGTCGGATGCCTTGGACCAGAGGGCGGCGGGTCGGGTGAACAGCCGCGGGCACCCGTGTATCGGTGCCCCGCCGGGAGCGCGGTAGGAGCGCACCAGAACCCGTAGCAGCTTGTCCCGCTCGGGGAGGGACAACTCCGACCCGGCCAGCCAGTACTGCTGCACCGATTTCTCCAGGAGTGTTCCGCCGAGACGCTCGACGGCTCGCGCGGAACAAGAGTCCTCGAGCTGCCTCCTGACGTCGTCCGCCACGGGGTGTGTCCTGGGCGAACCGTCAGCGATCACCCCCATGGCGTACAACGCCCACCGCGCGGGAAAAGCAGGGTCGTAGAGTTGGAGAAACCTGAGCACGCTGACGTCGTCGACCGACTCGCCGTCAACCACGCGGATCCGATTCTGGTCGACCCATGTCCGGACATACGGCGTCACCGGAACGCGCTCCACCAGATCCGGGTCTTCGGTGGGCGTGGGCGCGGCAAGCTCAGGACCAGCGACGAAATCGAGCGCCTGCAGGGCGTCCCGGAACTGGGTGCCCTTTCCGTCGGCACGGACCAGATCCCGCAACCGCCGCAACAGATCTTCGGTCCCGTCGGTCGACGCGCTCGCCAAGCGGGCCTCGACCAGGGTCCATGACCTGTCGAAGAGACGGACGGACTCCGCAACCTGACTGACGCGGGCGCTCTCCGCCGCGCTCATGGCGCCCTCGTCAACCGCAGCCCGCAGAAGGCACCGCATGTTGATCAATGATTCCGAACGGGGTTCGTATCCCACGTTTCCGCCTCCGTACCGGACAGCGACCTCGTCATCGCCGTCGACGGTCCCGTCCCGGTACATCTCGAAAACGGCGCCGATCCCGATCATGCCGTAGGTGCGGAGTTCGGCTGCCCTCAAGGCACCCATCCCCGCCGCACCGACGACCTGGATCCCCTCCTGGAGAAGCATCAATATCTCCTGGTTCCGGACGGGCAGCCGATCGTGGAAGTCGCCGTCAATGATGAGTACGACGTCGCCACGGCACGGTCGTATCCGGAGCAGATCTCCGTGGGCCACCGGTGGATGCAACTCCGCGACGGGCAGCCTCTGCCGGACCTCCGCTTGCGGAATCGTCGGGCCCACGTAGACATGTACGCTCATCGACCGACTCCCACGGAGGCATTCCGCGGAATGGAATGGCGCGCCTCGAACGACAGGCCGGCGGCAACCACTTTCACGACGGAGATGGCGTCATGGGTGCTGAGATCAACATACAGGGGCGCGAACCCGGTCGTCGACCGGACCAGATCATCCAGCCAGACCAGCTCGGCGGTCAGGTCGCGGAACGACGGGCCTGACTCCCTCGCCGTCGTCCAGTCCATCGTGGGCCGGAAGACCCGGACTTCTGACGGTCGGACCTCAACCGCGCCCCGCCAGGCGAGGCTCAAGTCATCATGAGCGCCGGTGATTGCCACCAGACGGCTCTGCGCGGCCTCCGTGAGGGCACGGGACAGGCCGATCGCGGGATCACTGTGGACGCCAGACCCCGCCGACACTCTGCGACTTCCATCCCAGAGGTATGCGACGAACGTACTGAATGGCCACCTGCCCCGGACCACGAGCACCTCCACGTGCATGTCCGCTTTCCGGATCATGCCGAGAAGATCGCCGACGCCGTTGTTATCGACGGTGCCGAGATCCAGATAGTCGCGACCTTCGGCCGGTACCGACCGCAGACTCGCGACACTGTCGCGCTCGATCATCTCGTACAGTCCGTGTAGCGCGGCCTCGGCGAAGTTGTTGCCACTCGCCAAGCCGTTGCTCGAAGGTCGCAACATCGGAGGCGACCAGGTGTCGACAACCTCGGCGCCGAGTTGCACGTAGTGTCGTGGCACCGGGCACCTGATGTCTCCGGCGACGGTGGACGCCTCAACCCAGTCCAAGGGAGTTCTGTCGCTCAACAGACTGCCGCGGTACTGTTGCAGCTCGCCCAGCTCATAGGGCAGCCGCAGATCCTCCGCGCTGGTATTGCGGATGACAGGCGGAGGGCACGCGTTCTCGGCATGCCACAGTTCCACCGACTCCATGACCGCCGAGAGCCGCGCGAGCAGGGGAGTATGCCCCTTACCGTGGGAGATCGTGAATGTCCTGGCGAGAGGGCGGATCGCCAACACCACGGGGATACCCAGGACATCGAACCGCGTGACATCGGCGACTCTCGTGACGCCGTACCTGTCGAGAAGTGGCCGAATGATCGCCCAGCTCTCCTCGGGGAGCCTCGCCCGGTGCGTACCAGGCAGCCTAATCACCGGATTTGTTTCGGACAGTATGCTTCGTCTCTGCCCGGGAATCCCCGAATGCTCACGCGCCGAAACCAGGTTCCTTGACATCCCGAGCCTGTTCTTGGAAACGTTCACAACGAACCCTTTTCAACCTGAACCGCGCGGCGCATGCGCCCCGACTTCCACCTGCAGCCCCGACGGACCGGAGGGGGTTGAAAAAAGTTAAATCGTGGTCGGCGCAGGAAGCCCGCGCCGACCACGATCTCAGCTTCGCGCCCAACTCACCTTCACAGCCGCGTCCCCTTGGGTTCCGTCGTCTCAGACGAACGAGCTACGGCTCGGGAAGGCGCAGACAGTCGAACCCGGAACTCCTGGGACTACTCCTCCGGCGAGTCGAAGTAATGACAGGCCGAGGAGGCGCAGGCGCCCATCTCGATCTCCGGGATGACGCCCTCCACGCTCTCCTCGAAGAGGGAGTCGAGACGATCGTCGGCAGAGATCTTGTCGATTTCGAGCAGTTCGGTGCTCATCCGTGGTGCCCCCAATCTTGAAGTTGATCTATGATCCATGATCTTCGTGGGATGGCCCGGAAGTAGACTAACGGAACGTCCTGAATCGATCAACCGGAAGACTGGCACCGGTTGGCGAACGTTTGAGAAAGGCTGGTCGGAACCGGTGTTCGCGCACGACCCCGGCGATGTGGGAAATCTCCGTTCTGATCATGTTTGCCCGAGAGCGCCGCGCCCTCACCAGCGCGTCCGGGAGTCGGTGTCGCTTGCCCGGCGCCTGGCCCGGGTCGATCATGGTCGGATCGGGCGGAAGGGACGGAAGATGGCACCGGCGCCGGTTGTACGGCTGGATGGCCTGTCGCCGCGATACGGACGGATGACGTGGGGACAGCGGAATCAGTATGTCGCCATCGAGGCCGCCGGCGAAGAGGCGTACCGACAGAATCTGGTGCGGTCGGTGCCGGTACCTCCGGGTGTCGACTCAGGACGAATCTCCGAAGCACTCAAGGGGCTACTCGGTCGCCACGAGGCGCTGCGCACCTACTTCGGCGGTTCTCCCGCAGCCCACCTCTGGCAGCGGGTCGCTGGATCCGTGAAGATTCCGCTACTGATGTTCGACGTATCGGACGGAAAGGAGGTGGTCGCCGCCAAAACCCACGTGGCAGGGCACACCTTCGACCACGAAACACGACTGCCGGTACGATTCGGCGCCATATGTCACCGCGGCCGGGTGCGCTCCGTGGAACTCGCCGTGTCTCACCTGGCTACCGACGCCGCCGGCGCAGACCTGCTGGCGACGGAGCTGGCCAGGTCGCTGGCGGGCGATGCGCCGTCACCGGCGCCGCGGAGACAGCCGGTGGACAGGGCCGCATGGGAGGGTTCGCCTGCCGGTCAGGCAATGTCGGCACACAACGTGGATCGGTGGCGAGCATTGATGGAAACAGGCGCGACCCTCGTGCCGGCCGCGCGTCGGGCGGGGTTGTCGCCACGTTTCTGGAAGGGAGCCCTGGATTCCCTCGTGCTGCGCGAGGCCCTACCGACGCTTGCCGCGCGGCTGAGGGTTTCCCCCTCTGCGCTGCTCCTGGCAGGCATGGCGAAGGTCGTGGCCGAAGAGTTCGACCTGACCTCCGTCCCGGTCCGGATCGCGTTCAACAACAGGATCACCGCCGAGGACAAGGTGGCTGTCGAAACCTTGATGGGGTGGGGGCTGTGCTTCCTGACCGGCGTGGGTGGCAGTCAGGCCGCCCTCGCCAAGGAAGCTGCCACCGAAGCGTTCAGGGCCTACTCCACGGCGCGATACGACATCTACGACCTGCTGGATGTCGCTGACCGCCTGAGACGAAAGGGCATGGGAGAAACACTCCCCCAGTTCTTCCTCAACGTCGTCGATCTGCCAGCCCCTGCCGCTGCGCCGAGTTTCGACCCCGATCGTCTGCGTGAGCTGCAGGCGGCCGCCGTCTTCGAGAGCGCAGCCAGCCATTCCCGGGACAGCAGTGGGCTGTTCATCATGCACGTAACCCTGGATCCCCGTTCGGTCCGGTTGAACTTTCTGGTTGACACCCAGTTGTGTTCACCGACCGAGGTCGAGCAGATCTTTCGCCGCATCGAGGGCTGGCTCGTCAGCCTGGCGCTCAGGACATAGTCACCCCGCGCAAACCGTCGACCGGGTGCCGAGAAGACTCACGCGTGACGAGCCAGGTTCCGGACGGCGCCGCAAGCCACCGCCTCGCTGCGGCACGCCTCCATCACCCGATCCCTGCCAGTTGCAGACTGATGCCACGGTAGTCGAGTTTCCCTGAGTGCAGACGCGGCAACGGCATCTCTCGCACGCGCAAGCATGCGCGAGGCAGCCCCCAACGGCCCGCGACCCGTTCCACCACAGGCGTGACGCTGACCGAAACCCCGCCCTCATGACACACGGCAATCATCTCCTCCGAGAGAGGTATCACCATCACCTCGGTGTCCAGTGCACTTCTCAACTGCCCTTCCATCTGGTCGAGCTGGATCCGACGGCCCAAGATCTTCACCTGCCTGTCGACTCGGCCTGTCAGGTACAGAAACCCGTTCGACAGGTACCCGAGGTCGCCGGTCCGGAGTCGTCCCCGATGGACGTCACCCAAACCCAGATCCGTTCGGGCGGTCGCGTAGCCGAGCATTACGTTAGGTCCGCGGTAGACAATCTCTCCCCGCTCTCCGTCCCGTACGGGTGTCTCCTCTTCAGCCAGGATCTCCACTCTGCCGCCTGGCACCACGCGCCCCACCGACCCCGGATGCGTCAACGCCGAAGTCGTGTCGAGCACCGAAATCCGGGCCGTTGCCTCCGCCTGCCCGTACATGATGTTCACCAGCCCGTTGACCGACCTCATCAGGTCGGCAATCACCCTCGCCTCCGGCGGATCGAGCCGACCGCCCGCTATGAGCACCCTTTCCAACGAGGGATGACTTCGAGGACTCCATCCCCGAGCCAGGAGCAGACGGCAGGTGGTGGGAAGTAGCCCGACCGCGGACGCGCCAAGCTGATCCAGTTGCCACCAGAAACCCCTGGACGTGGGGGGCGATTCGGTCAGCGCCAGAACGCCGTTCGAGATCAGATACGAGTTGATGATCGAGAGCCCGAAGGCATAATCCGCAGGAAGCGACGTTGCCGCTCGCTCTTCGGGTCGTATGCCGGTTGCCTCGGCGATTGACCGAGCGTTGGCGGAGAGATTGTCATAGGAGAGCCGGACGGCCTTGGCGGCACCCACCGAACCAGAAGTAGAGACCACCATCGCCAGCGCCGGGTGCAGGAGGAGATCACTTGTCCGTGCTTTCGCCCAGGGCAACCAGGTGACGGCCCCGTTGTTCACGGACACGTCGGGACGGAACGCCTCTCTGGACGAGGATGCCAGTCCTGGCGGCGCACCGTCGACGAGCAGGACGGCATGCCCCAGAGACAGCGCCGCCAGATAGGCCCCGAGACCGTCGAGCGATCGGGGACGGGCGATCTCCACCAGGACCTTCCTGTCCGCCCGCAATCGCTGACGCCACTCCTCCCGGAGGGCGCGAAGCTCGGCGACGCTCAGGTTCCCCACCCGGCCATCAACAACCGCGGTCTCGCCGTCGTCCCGCGTCGACAGCAGATCGAGATCTTCTTCCACGTTCACCTCTTCGTGCTGCCCGGGCTCACCGCCTATCAGCTCTGGCAACCCAACCCGCCCGCGGGCATCCGACGTAGTGCCTACTATCCGGCCCCCATCAGGCCTTTCGCGTCCCGGACCGTTGCCGCGATCTCGGCCAGTGACTGCGCACCGTACAGGTCGGCGGCCGACAACACCACGCCGAAGGTGTTGTGGATGCGGTCGGAGAGCTCCAACGCCGTGAGCGAATCTCCGCCCAGCGAGGCCAGATCGTCGGTGACACTGACGGCGACCCCGGGGAGTGACTCTTCCAGCAGTTCAGACACGATGCGCAGCACCTCCTCCTCCTCGGGGGATCCCGGACGCCGGTACGTGAACTTGTACCCGGAGTTCACGTACAGGTTTCTGGCGGCCTCGTGGTCGAGGGAACCATCGGACCGCCTTGGGATGTTGGAGGTGGGGACGACCACGAGTGGTGTTTCAAGGTCTTCGGCCACGTCGAGGACGTCCTGCCGAATCTCTGGTCCCACGCGAAATCCCTCCGGCACGACGATCACTACCACCTGGGGCTCCGAGGATGGCAGCATTTCCGCTTCCACTATCCGAGGATGTTGACGGAGGTCCGCTATCCACCGGACCGTGTGGCCACCCTCCACCGACATTTATTCGCTCCTCCCGGTGCTCGCCAGCCGTTCTCCCAGATCCTGCAACCTCCGCCGCGACACCTTCCCCGCTCCGTCCCGAGGGAGGGCGGCCACGCGGAAAATCCGTCGCGGCACAATTGCCGTGGTTACCCTCGAACGTAGCCACAGCCGCAGCTCAGCCTCGGACAGGCTTTCCCCCTCGGGCACGACAAGAGCGATCACCCTGGCCCAGTCCTCACCTCTCTCCACCGAGCACACGCCTGCGTCGGCAACATCCGGGTGATCGCAGAGAACACTCTCGAGATCTTCGGCATCGAAGGTCTCACCCGCCACCGTGATCCGACTCAGAGAGCGTGGAGCCAGGTAGAGGTAGCCCTCCGGATCCAGCCATCCCTCATCCCCGACACTGACCGAACCGTCCGCGCTCCGGCGCACATCTCCACGAGAGTTGAGATAGACCTGGGCACCTCTCCTGCCAGCACTCGTATACACGGTTCCCTGGACGCCCGGTGGAACGGTCTCCCCGTTCGGACCGACGATCCTCACTTTGGTGAAAAAGCCCTTACCGACTGTTCCCGGCCGCTCCAGCCACTCGTTCCCGTCGACCACCGTCACGCCGACGCCCTCGGTGCTGCCGTAGGTCTCATACACCTTCTCGGGCCCGAGTCGCTGAATCCAGTATCGCTTGAGATCATCGGCACACCGCGCGCTCATGTGTACCAGCGCGCGAACGGAACCCAGGCTTACGTTGCCGTTGTCGGCTTTCTGCATCATACGCAGGTGGAACGGAGTGCTCTGTATCCACCGTACCTGGTGCTCGTCTATCAGCTCCAGGAACGCCGATGCCCGGAAACCGGCTGGAACAACTATCGTGTTCCCATCCGCCAGACCTTCCACCAGGAAGGACATCGACGACGCGTGGGGTGGAATGCTGGCCATCATCTGCACCTGGTGAGGGCGCCAACCAAGAACGGACGTCAATCGCAACGGGCGGGGCTGAGACGGCACCATCCGCGTTCTTACGTCGATGACCCGTCTGCCCTCCCCGCTGGTCCCTCCGGTCGGAAGTATCAGGGCGTGCGGTGGCACCTGCTCCCTGGCGCATCCAGGTCCGGGCGACAACGCGTGGAGCGTGCCCATCTGCGAGGCGTCCAGGACGGCGATGCCAGCCCTCAGCAGGCTTTCGGCAGTCCTGTCCCCGTCGAGCCGTGACCGGAGAGCGACCGGCACGGGGCACCGGAGGGCCGCCACCAGCAACAGATAGGATCCGATCCCATCGGGGCTGTCCACCAGGAGGCACGCGGGCCCGAGCTCGGACAGCCCCGACATCAGCTCGTGCTTGAGCCCTTCGGTCACGCTGTTCAGCTCGTCATACGACATCGCGCGGCCCTCTTCCACGAAGACGAGGGCCTGCCGATCCCGTCCGGTGACGCCCAGGTCCTTCAGGCGAAGATCGAAATCGACGGCGGCAAGGGTCACCCCTCTCCACCTTCCCGGTCTCGATCGGGCAGGCTTCCGAGAGTCAACTCCCCCACCGACGACTCCTCTTCCACCCGCAGACCGGTCGCCTGCGCAAACAGGCCGGAGTCACTGTTACCGACCGCGCAGCACGCCAGGCCCATCGCCGCAGCTGTCAGATACATGCTCTCGTAGAGGACTCCGACGTTCTTCAATGTGGTCGCATAGGCCATGTTCTCGTATTTCCAGCTCAGCCGGGCGAACCGTGCTCCCATGAGGATCAGCACCTGCGGCGACTCTTTGGCACCGGTTGCCATTCGCGCGTTTTCCAGGAGCATGTTGCACTGTGCTGCCGACGCCGCGACAGGTTCCAGCGCGTGTTCCAGCGGACGGTAGCGATACAGTCCCCTCCGGAGCCCTCCACACCGGCTTGTCACCAGATACAACTCAATTTCGTACGCCCCTCCGCCGCTCGGATACGGACGCTCACTGCACTCGTAGCTTCTGGGGTTGCCGTCCTCGACCGGTATGACGCGGCCCACGCGTGCGACACGGAAGAGAAACTCTCCCAACTGCCGCGCGGTGAGGGGTTCGCTCCCGTGGTCCCGAACCGATCTCCTTCGGGCCACCACCTCGGTGAAGCTGACCTCGCCCGCCTCGAGCCACGATCCCGGGCCGTCGAGTTTCACCAACTCCTGGGCCTGGGCGGTACCGTCCCTCAACGCCGGGGTGGGCGGAAGCGAGCCGGCGAACCGAAAGGTCGCTCCCGACGGCCCGACATGGAGCCCCAGACGACTGGCGTGGTGAAAAGCGACGTCGGCCGGCTGCCGCTGGATCAATATCTCGTCCTGGTCCTCCGCGAGCAGTCCACGGTCGTCAACTTCGCCCAGGACCCCGGTCGCGGTCATCACCGCAAGCAGGCTCACGGCGTCTTCCCGCGACACGCTCCGCAGACCGTCGACCAGTTCCTCCGGGTCACACGCCCGATGCGCGGTCTTATCGAGAAGGTTCCCGATCGGGAGTCCGTGGGACTGCAGCACAAATCCGCGGATCGGGCTGCGAACCTCCAGAGCGTCGGACGCACGCCCCACCGTGACGTACCTGGAGAGTCGCACCAGCCGTCGAGGCATCCTGAGCGGCAGGGACATCCGGGCCGTCCGGCTCGCGGGTCGCACTGTCAACCGGGCATCGCTCCCGGGACTACCGACACTCAGCCTGAGGATTCGCCCCGACAACAGCCTGTTCAGTTCCCGGACGAGTCGTTCGCCTGGTCCTGTCCCAGCCGTCTCGGCGGCACGGACCACGCTTCCGACACTTCGTCGTTCACCGAGCGTCTTGAGGACCTGGTACGCCTCGGCATCCAATCCTCTCAGGACCCACCTCAGCATCAGGGCGTCCTGCTGGTGCCGCACGATGAGAGAATCGTCGCCCGATGGGACGACGGACGCCCAGTCTTCCAGAATCCAAGCGACGTTTGCCCGAGTCGAGGTCGTTTCCCAGTCCGTTGCGGGGAACAGCATGACGTCGAGCTCGGCCATAGACTTCCTCCACGGTGGATGCCCGGGTAGTGATGCCAATGCGCCATCCCGGTCACTAGCGCCGACAGTACGCGGTGTGCACATTCACGGGTAGGGGTCGGGCTGCGATGGTCGAGGGCCGTACGTCCGGCATCGTCTTCGTCCCGGAGTGCGGCCGCGGCCCGACAGGACCCATCAGAGCGGCGTCCCGGCCGTCGACCCGGGGGGCGTCCTGGCCGCCACCCAACAGGTGCGGCCCCGTACGCCGTTGACGGGTCATCCACGGACGGTCCACCGGAGTCGCCAGGGGCCAGCCCCGACACCTGCCCCGCCGCCACGGCGCGCCTGTTCCCCGTTCCCATCCACCGGCCGTGTCGCACCGCACCGTAGGCGTCCCGGTCCCGGCGCGATCACCAACGCCCACAGCTGTCACGCAATCAGGAGTGTGCCGACCTCACGCGCGCCGGCATCCACGACAGCGACGCCACGCCGGTTGCCAGACTCACCACCGGAAACCGCTGGTCATGCTGCGCTGTGACCCGCAACCGGGGGTCGGCTCCGTAGTCCGACAACACGCCGGAGAGCGACGCCGCATAGATGGACAAGGACTAGATGGTTGACAAGGCAGATTCGCGCATGTCACGACGAAAAGTCGCTATAAACACATGGCGCAAACGCTCCAGCACGAACCAGAGCTGCGGTTGTGAGCGACCAGCGCGTGTGAGACATTGGCGCGGGAAAATAAGCTACATCACCAATTCGGAGGTGTTGCCCGATGACCGACACAAGCACGCGTAACGCTGCAGCGTCTAGGCTACGGGCAGTCAACCGCCAACGAAATATTGAGGAGTTCGAGGCTCGGGCCGCAGCACTGGAGAGCATGCCCCGAGTTATTTTTGTCGAGCTGACCGACAATTGCAACCTCTCCTGCCCGATGTGTCGGTCGGCCGGCAAGTTCGACCGGTCGCGGGTGATGTCGCCCGAACTGTTCAGCAACGTCGCGGAGCAACTCTTCCCCACCGCCGAAATCGTCGACCTTCGAGGATGGGGGGAGAGCACGATCCTTCGCGACTTCCCCCGCTACGTCGACGAGACGCTCGAATACGGGTGCCGGATCCGGCTGGTGACCAACCTGACTGTGCCGAACGAAGCGCTGTGGCGCAAGCTCGTACGGTCGGGAGCCTCGATCGTGGTCTCCTTCGACGCGGCCCGCCCGGAGACCTTCGCCCTCCTCCGCGGTGGCGCGAGACTCGACGTCGTCCTCGACAACCTGCGGATACTCGTAGACGAGGGCCGCGCCTCCGGCATGGGTACCGACAACATCCACCTCAATGTGGTCGTACAGCGGAACGCGCTGGAGGAACTGAGCGAGATCATTTCACTTGCCGGCGAGCTCGGACTGCGCGTCGCGATAAACCCGGTCGTCCTACCCGAGGGTCATCCGGACAACTTGCGCCTCCACCGGAGCAGGCTGGCAGAGGAACTCGATCGGGCGGCGCAACGCGCACAGGAACTAGGTGTCGACGCCCAACTCAATGCCGCCCTGGACCCCGAATGGAGCGACCTCTCCCACACAGACAAGACGTGCACCCACCCGTGGATGTACTGCTACGTCAACTTCCGCGGCCAGGTCGGTTTCTGCGACCATCTCGTCGGCGAGGCGAAGGCGCGGTATCTGCTCGGCGACCTGACGACGACCTCGTTCGCGGAAATCTGGAACGGACAGGCCTACCAGCGGTTGCGGTCGGAGCACGCGCACGGCGCCAAGGCGATATCCGCGATGTTCGACGAGTGTCGCTGGTGCTACGGCAATCGATACGTCGACTTCGACCAGCAAACCTACCCGCCGTACGCGGACCACCTCATGGAACTGAGGCCGGTGCACTGCGCGGGGTTCACACCGCGACCACGAGACCCTGACGGGCCCGCTCGGTGAGACAGGGGCCCGGGGCTCGTACGCCACAGCGGCCGCAGACCGGGCAACGCTCTGCCCGCCCGACAGCCGTCGGCGGTGGCGTCGGGGCGGCCGACGTGCTGTGAGCCGCAGCTCACCTCCGGCGGGGCCAACGGACCTGGGCGGGGCACGACGATCAACCACCCGCTCGACGACCGTGGCCGCCTGCTCCACCTCATGGCCCCCTGGCCGTCTTCCCGAGCTCGAACCCGGACCGCCGTACCTGGCCTGCCGGTGTGACGTCAAGCGCACGTCACGCCAGATAGTCGGCGAGATCCGTGGTCAACGACCGGCCGATGCTGGCCAAGCGGAACCCGCTTCGAGCGTCGATGCTGGCGAGCCGGAGGGAGAGAACCAGACCGCTCTCCGGGTCGGCGAGCGAAACCAGGAATACCCGGGGCGGGCCTTGGGTGACGTACCCGACCGCGCCACTGTGTCCAAAGCTCCGCCTGCCCCAGCCGACACCGAAGTACCGCGGGGCAACGGCCATCTCAAAGCCGAGGCCCCACACATGTTGCTGTCGCGAGCCCTCGTTCAGGATGGCGTGTGGCCGCGTCATCTCCCTGACCACCCGAGCCTCCAGCAGAACCCCACGGCCGGCATGACAGTCGAGAAGCTCACTGTAGAAGCGGCCCACGTCACCATTGCGCGAGAACCCCCCGTGGGCGGGATTGACCCGGGAGAAAAGCTCCCTGCGGGGTGCGTCGGAGACTTCCCGGAATGTCGCGGAGGGCCCACGTGCGTGGAGGGGTGCGTAGTCCTCCACAACGGGATGCAGCAGACACAGGCTGTCCGCGCCGACGGGCTGCGCGACAACCTCCTCAACCACCGCGTCGATCGGTCTCCGGAACACCCGCTCGACACTTGCGGCAAGGAGGTGCCAGGCATCAGTCGTGTTGTATACAGGCTGTCCGACCCACCGGGCGGGCCGTTCGTCGTCGCGCCCGATCGTCGCGACGTAGGAGTCGAACGACCGCAGGTATGGATTGTCATGGGACGGCCTGAGCCCACTGGAGTGCGCGAGCAAGCTCAGGATGTCGACAGACTTCCACTGCCCGGTATCCGGTACGTCGACGAACTCACGTACGGGTGCACCGAATTCCATCATGCCGTCCTGCACCGCCTTCGCCAGGCATACGGCAACGAACGGTTTGACTCCACAGTACAGGCGACCGACGTCGGAAGTCCTGGAGGATCGCTCAGGCGAGCATCTGCCAATCGCGACATCGGCGACCAACCGTCCGTGATGGGAGACGAAGACGTACGCACCCAGGACTTCGCCCGAATCTGTCCAGGAGTTCAGCAGCCCCCGCGTCGCCGGAATGGGGTCGAGGGAAATGTCACTCCTATCGTGGTCCACACTCGCCATGACGTCGAAGACCTCTATCCACGGGAAGGTGCCCTATAACCGAACGTCCATGCTCAGAGACTAGGCGATGACTCCCGTCTCCGCCAGCAGTGGGCATCGACGACCGGGAGTCGGGGCAGAGCGCGTCCGGTGAGACCTTGCGACGCTCACCGACCAACTGATGTACTCCTCACACATCAGAGACGGTGAATCGCGCGGCTGTCCAGCCGACGTACGGGTCGCGGAGGGAGCAGTTGCGGGTGGATCGGGCGGGTGGCAGTTCCGGTCATCGACCCGACGAGTCACGGGTCGAGAACGTTCGATGGGATGGTGGCGAGGAAACACCGGCGGGGCTGCGACTCGACGACTTCGTGGGTTGGGCCGGTGTTCTCGGCGTGCACGGACCGGAGTACTGGGGGGGTTGGCGGCCGCCCAGGATCAGGGCGTACAACAGCCTCACCGGCGACGTCAACCAGGTACGCCGGTCGGGGTCGGGAAAGGTTGTCGCCGTCGGAAGCGGCCACGCCTGGGACGACGCGGCTCATGCGGCCCGGGTCGCAATCTGTGAAGGCTTGGAGCGGTATGCGGCCCTGATCTACGATACCGACGGATTCACTCGCGCACGAGCCACAGACCTGGGTTCTGACGCACTGGACCTGGACGAGTTGGCGACGTTCTCGGAGCAGGAGATAGCGGAGTCGGGCGGCTTCCTGGACAGGCCGAGCAAAGACGAGGTGATTCGATGGACCCGGGGCGTCGATCTGTGCGGTGGCGGCGAGGTCATGGTGCCCGCGGTGATGGCGTACGCCCTCACCGACAGGCTGCGGACAGAGCGGTTCTGGTTACCCTTCTCAACGGGCACCGCCATACACGAAACGTTGGAGAAGGCGCTGCTCGCCGCACTATGTGAAGTAATCGAGCGCGACGCGTGCTCCATTGTGTGGCTTCAGCAGATGCCGATTCCGGTCCTCGACGACGGATTCCTCGGCGACGAGGCGAGGGAAATCGTCGGCTGGTTCGACGAGCGCGGGGTTCAGACCTTCCTCTTCGACGCCACGACGGATGTCGGAATTCCCGTGGTGTGGTGTACGCAGTTCTCACCTCACGGTAGGCATACTGCTCAGACCACGGCCACCGCCTGCGATCTGAACCAGAAGAATGCGGCACTCAAGTCCATACTGGAGTGCTCGCGGTTTACTCCGGCCATTGAAGCGAGCGAGCCCGGTGACGCCCACGAGAGGTTTGCCGACATCAACTCCGGCGCGGCCTACACCGGAATGCGCGCCAGGCGACCCGCCTTCGACTTTCTCGTCAGCGGTTACCGCGACAGAAGAAGAGCGGAGCCACGCGGCGACAGCGACCTGGACCCACGGAGGGCGCTGAAACACGTGCTGGAGCGGCTGTCTGCCAGAGGTTGTTCGGTCTACGCCGTCGATATGACCACTCGAGAGGTCGCCGACGCCGGCCTCGCCTGCGTCAAGGTGATCGTCCCGCAGGCGCAACCGCTGTCCGTATGGCCACGTGCCCAGTACCGGGGCTCTACAAGGCTCTACGAACTCCCACGTTTCCTCAACCACGTCGTGCGGCCCGAGTCGGAGCTGAATCCCTATCCGCTTCCGGTGTCCTGAATGAATCCCACGCCATCGGAAGCGCCCGTCCAGCTCGTCTTCGACGGGAGCTTCGGCGCTCTGGTCGCCGCCGCTGTGGCGGAGACACTCGACACCGCGTACGAAACCCGCCTCGTGGCGCTGTCAGAATGCGCGGACAACCCGGGCGCGGTGATGGCGGCAGGGAGGACAACGGTCCTCGTCACTTCCCGCTTCGACTGGCGACAGGTGCACGCGTTCGACGCCGCCAGTCATCGCCTCAGCGTCCCGTGGTGCTTCGTGGGCTACGCCTATCCGTACGTGTTCGTCGGACCCCACGTCGTTCCGGACGACGGCCCCTGCTACCTGTGTCTACAGGTCCGCCTGAAGCAGCACGGGCGAACCGAGGTACCTCTGCGCGGTGTCGACGTGCCCGTGCGCGGAGACCATGTCGAAGGTATACCTCGACACCTGGCCTACACGGTGGCCGGCTTGCTCTCCGGATTACTGGAGCCCACCGGGCGTGGTCGCCCCCGGTCGGTGTACCTGCTCCACGTGAACGGGCTCAAGGTGCGGGCTGAGGCCCTGACGGCTGTCCATGACTGCCCACGGTGTACGCGCCCGGCCAGCGCTGGGCGTGGCAATGCGCAGCTGCTTCGGCTGTACCGAGACCTGTGGGAGAAATGATGACCATCCTGCGCCGCCTGGCGCTGAGCCCAGGTGTGTTCCTGAGAGAGGTGGATGACCATCTCGTTGCCGAGAAGCCCGGCCTGAGGGTCCGGATACGCGACAGGAGGGCGATCAGCATTCTCAAACACGCGTCGTCGGGCGAGGTGGCCGGCGAGGTCGTCATGGATTCGAGGCCCGACTCGGCTGATGACTCCGAGCTGCTGGACGTTGTCGAGTTGCTGACGGGTTCCGGGCTCCTCGAATCCGGAGACAGGGCCGCGCTGGAGAGGCGACCGGACCGGACGAACGACTATCTGGTGAGTCTGCGGGGCCGTTACGCGGCGGATCTCGTGGAAGGCGTTCGGCACAGGCTTGCGGAAGCCGACGTGGTGATCGTCGGCGACCCGTGGATGGGTGGGCAGATCGTCCGCGCGTTGGAGGGCTCCGGCGTCGGCAGGTCGCGCCTTCGGGGAGTGTCCACGCCACCGGTGGACGGCGAGGCCGCACCTCCCCGCCCATTGGATTTGATCGTGGACCTGACCTGGCCGACCGGCGGAACCACGGCGGGTGCTGCCGGTGGTGAGGTCGCGGTGCTGCCAGCCATCTGGAACGGCGAGGAGATTGTCGTAGGGCCGGTGCTGGAAGGCGGCGTCGGGCGTTGTCGTGGCTGCTGCGGTCCCCACTCCAACGGGCGTGACTGGGTCGACGCGCCACGAGCGGCCAGGTCCGTGGGAAGCGGTATCGTGTCTGCCGCTGTTCTCTCCTATCTGGGCGGTCTTCACCCATGTGAGATCCTGACGACTTCGGTTCGTTATGACCTGCGAACGGGGCAATCTGATCTGGCGCTCCCGAGAGGCGACATGACCTGTCCCGGGTGCGGGGTACCCACGAGGGATGGCGAGACGCCGCACGCCACCGCGCAACGTGCCTGGACCTACGAGAAAAGCGTCGAGATTCCGATGGGGCGCGTTGGTCGGGTGGAGCAGTGGCTGTCCGTCAGGAATCAGTCCATTTTCCGACGGAGGCACTTCAACATGCCACCGTTGCGGCACCTCGCGGAAGCGCACGGGGCGGAGATCCCCGGACAGCTGCTGTCGCTACTGGGCATGGCGCTGGAGGCTGACGTCACGACGAGTCATGGCAAGGTCAGCGAACTCCGGTACCGGAGATTGCCGACCGTGGAAGGAATAGGAACGGCCTCGGTCTACGCGCTTCCCCTGGAGCAGTGTGCCCTCCTCGGCGGCGGAGCTCATTATGATCCCTATGAGGGCGACCTCTTCCCTCTCCGGTGGCCGGTCGGCGACAGAAGTCAACCGACGACCGGCTTCAGCCTCTGCGTTACCGGAAACTTCACGGCGGCCGAAGTGACCTTCGGACGGTTCGGCCGACGTGTCGTGCTTCACGATGCGGGATTCCTGTTGGCCCAACTGCTACACAGCGGATCGCAGTTGGGGCTGCGACCAGCTGTCCCGTCCGACTGGTCGACAGCGTCCGCACGCTCCGTCCTCGATCTGGCTGCCGGCGAAGACGTGCTCGCGATCCTCGATCTCGATGCCGTGGTCGGCGACGAGGCTGGTTCGGCTCAGACGAGGAGACCGCCTGTCACCGGCCTGCCCTCGAACGCTCCGTCAACGTTCGAGTCCTGGTTCGGCACGGCGATGGCCACCGTTCGGCAGGTCGCACCGTCGGTCGTCGATGGTTTGGTCTTGTACTGCTGGGATGGCGATGAGGAGTTGAGCGAGGTTCGGGTCAAGGATGGGGCGTACGCCGGACGGACCCGCGTCCAACAGGATCCCGTACCCCGTGCCGCGCTCCGGGGCGCCCTGTCGGGAATCGTCCCGGGAGACCTCACATTCGTTCTGATCGGAGCCGACCTGCAGACGGAGGTCTGTCGACACGGAGCTACCGCCTATGCGTCTTTGATACAACGTGCCGCAGCCCTCGCCCACCTTCTGTCGTCAGCGGCCGACGAGATGGGGATCGCGTCCCGACTGCTGTTGAAAGTACCGGCCCGCCTCTTGGAACAGTCAACCGCAGGCAAAAGCTCCCGGCACCGCATACTGTCCGCGCTGGTAACGGGGCGACCGGACGGCACTCTGCCCGGATCCTCCAGGGTGTTGGTGGATCTGTGAAACCGTCCCCGACGGGCAGCCTCAGACGGAGCAGACGGTGTAGCGGGCCGGCGGTACGCCCACGGCGGCGGTGAGGTCCCGCACCAGATGTGCCTGGTCGTAGTAGCCGAGGTCGGCGGCGAGTCCGACCCAGTCGACCGGCCCACCCTCGGTGGCGTACAACGCCGCCTCCGGCAGCCGGCAGCGCCGGACCACCCAGCCGGGCCCGAGGCCGACGACCCGTCCGGCGTCGGCGAGCACCCGCTCGAACCTGCGTCGGGGTGGCCCGTAGAGCCAGGCCCGACCGTTCTCGACGGTCAGGTACGCGGAGGCACTGGTACGGGCGAACTCGCCGGCCTGACCGGCCGGATCAGCTTCCGGCACGACGAGTCCGGCGCCCAGGTGACCCTCGTCCCCGGCTGAACCTGCGTCGTACCGTCCTTTCCACCGCCGCTACGCCGGGTCGGGTTGACCGGGCGGCCCTACCCCGGCAAGGTGACCTGATGGCGGCTGCGGACGAGGTACGCGACGGGGTTGCGCTGACCAATCTCGACCAGCCGCTCTTCGACGGTGCCGAGGCGAGCAAACGTGAGCTGGTCGACTATCTGGACGCCGTCCACGGGCAGCTGGCGGGCAGCTGCGGGACCGGCCGCTGTCGGTGGTCCGGGTGCTCCGGGGTCAGGCACCGTTCATGCAGAAGAATGTGCCGAGGTACACCCCGGAGTGGGTGTCGACGGTGTCGCTCTGGGCGGAGACGTCCCGGCGCGAGGTGTCGTACGCGCTCTGCAACGACCGGCGTACGTTGCGGTGGTTCGCCAACCAGCGCGCGGTGGAGTACCACCCGGCCCTGGTCCAGGCCGACGCCCCGAGCCGGCCGACGCACCTGGTGCTCGATCTCGACCCGCCGGAGGGCGGCCGGTTCCCGCTGGTCGTCCGGGCCGCCGAACTCGTCCGCCGGGCGCTGGCCGAGGTCGGCCTGACCGGGGTGGTGAAGACCAGCGGGGCGAAGGGACTGCACATCTTCGTACCGGTGGATCCGGCGACGGCGATGGACGACGTGGCGGCGGCGACCCGGGCGCTCGCGGCCCGGGCGGAACGGCTCGACCCGGCGCTGGCGACCACCGCCTTCATCCGCGACGACCGGGGCGGGCGGGTCTTCCTCGATCCGACCCGGGTCGGCGGGGCGACCGTGGTGGCGGCCTACAGTCCACGGATCCGGCCCGGGGTGCCGGTGTCGTTTCCGGTGGACTGGGCGGACCTGGATTCCGTCACACCGGCCGACTTCACCCTGCGTACCGTGCCGGCGCTGCTCGACGGTGCCGACCCGTGGGTGGAGCGGATGCCCGGGCCGCAGCGGCTCGATGCCGACCTGGTCGCGGAGGGGCACACTATTCCGATCCCCCGGGTCCAGGCGATGCACGAGGGTCGGCGGCGGGCCCGGGCCCGCCGCGACGCGGCAGGTTGACCGGTCGACGTCAGCTCTCGATGTAGTACGAGTTGACCGCCGGTTGGCCGGTGTAGTTCGGTCCGGCCCGGTCGTCGGCACCGAGATACCGGTACGGGAGGGAGATCGTCGCCGGTCCGGTACGGCTGACCCGGCGACGACGCCGGTCGACGGTGAAGCCGGCGGCCCGGAGCAGCCGGGTCAGCCGGGCGCCGGCGGGCCGGCCGTCGGCCAGCCGTACCGCGTCGAGATCCAGGTCGGCCACGAGCCGACCGTGTTCGGTGAGCCAACCGGCGGCCCGGGCCAGTACGCCCAGCTTGTCTCCGACGTAGTGCAGCCCGTGTACGCAGGTGATCAGGTCGAATCGTCGGTTCGGCGTCCAGTCGGCGACGGATGCGCAGACCAGTCGGGGTGGCAGCCCGGCAGTGCCGGGCGGGTCGAAGTGGTCGACGAGATCCACCCCGGCCAGCGTCACCGCACCCGTCCGGCCGAGCCGGTGCAGCCGGGCCGCGGCCCGGATCAGTGCCCGCCCGCTGCCGCAGCACAGGTCGAGCCAACCGACGCCGTCAGGCTTGTCGCCGGCACGGTCGAGAAGCCAGTCGAGCGGGTTGAAGCCGAGTTCGCGGGCGTAGCTGTTGACCCCGTCGAGTTGCCGCTCCCGGTTCATCGCCGAGTTCGCCACCACCGCCGACGATTCCAGGGTCGCGGTGTCCAGCAGGCGTCGCACCGGCCCAGCCTGTCAGGTCGCGTCTTGCGGACAGCCGCCCGGTCCGGCGTCGACGGGTCGACGGTGCCGGGCCGCCGGCGGCCCGGCAGGGCGTACCGGAGAACCGGGTTGCGGAACCGGCCCGACCCCGACGAAGGTTGTCCGGATGCGACGCGACGTTGCCGGGGCGGCGGATCTGCCGGCGCTGTACGGCTTCGCCCAACGGATCTGGTCACCGGGCGGCCGATGGCACGCCGGGGAGCTGGCGTGGAACCTGGGCCAGGTGCCGGACGGCCGACCGGAGTGGCCGATGGCGCTCTGGGAGGCGGACGGCTCGGTGCTGGCCTGGGGCTGGGTCGTCCGGCCGGAGGACGAACTGTCACTGCTTGTCGATCCGGCGCGTCCTGACCTGGTCGACGAGGTGCTGGACTGGGCCGGCACCGTCACGACCGGGCCGCTGACGGTCACCGTGCTCGACACCGAGCGGCATCTGGTCGCGGCGTTGCTCCGGCGTGGTCACACCGCCGACCACGGCGGGACCTTCCTGCTGGCCCACCGCCGGGACCTCGACGAACTGCCTCCGGTGCCGCGGCTGCCGGCCGGGCTGACGGTACGACCGGTACGCGGCGAAGCCGACCTGGTCCGCCGCACCGCCGTGCACCGCGAGGTCTGGCACCCCTCCCAGGTGACCGAGGAGCGTTTCCGGAACGTCAGCGCCGGTTGGCCGTACCGCGGTGAGTTCGACATGGTGGTCGAGGCCCCCGACGGTCGTTTTCTCGCCTACTGCCTGGGCTGGTATGACGAGGTCAACCGGGTCGGCGTGTTGGAGCCGGTCGGCACGCTCGCCGAGTTCCGGGGTCAGGGGCTGGCCCGGGCCACGATCGAGGCCGTGCTGCGAGCGTTCCGCGAGGCGGGTGCCCGTACCGCCCTGGTCAGTTCCCGTGGTGACGACGACTACCCGGTACCGAGGCAGGTCTACGCCGCCCTCGGTTTCACCCCGTACGCCCGGACGGTCCGATACCGCCGCCGGTGACCGGTGTCCTGGCCGGACGCGCCGTGGTGCCGGCGGCACCACCTCCACCGCCCCGCGCGGTGTCCGTGGCCGGTCGGCCCGGCGGCGCGGGGACGGCGCCGCCGGGAACCGGGATCAGCTCACCGTGCAGGTGGCTCCGTTGAGCGTGAAGGAGCCGGGTCGGCCGGTGTTGCCGGTGTGGGTGGCCTGGAAGCCGATGTTCACCGAGGAGTTCGGCGCGATGGTGCCGTTGTAGCTGGCGTTGCGTGCGGTCACCGCTCCGCTCGTCGGGCTGTACGAGGCGTTCCAGCCCGAGGTGATGGTCTGGCCCGACGGCAGGGTGAAGGCGAGGCTCCAGCCGTTGATCGCGCTGGTTCCCCGGTTCGCGATGGTCACCGAGGCGGTCAGGCCGGTGTTCCAGGCGTTGACGACGTAGCTGACCGCACAACCCGACGGCGGGTTCGTGGGCGGAGTGGTCGGCGGAGTGGTCGGGGGGTTCGTGGGCGGAGTGGTCGGCGGGTTGGTGGGTGGGGTGGTCGGCGGGTTCGTCGGCGGGTTCGTCTGGTCCAGGCCGAAGAACCGGATCGCCTCGGCCGCATTGACCGGCAGGTTGTGCGACACACCCTGCATGCTGATCGCCTCGACCGGCGCCTGGGGCCCGCTGCCGCCGTACCGGGTGCGGGTGTAGCCGGACTGCGGCGTGTCGGTGTAGGTCGGCGTCTGGCTCAGGCCGTGGACGTTGGTCCACTGCTTGATCGCCTCGCCGAAGTTCGGGTAGCGCAGCGTCTCGTCGTTGGTGCCGTGCCAGAGCTGCATCCGGGGGTAGCGACCGGTGTAGCCGGGGTACGCGGAGCGGACCGCGTTACCCCACTCCTGGGCGCTGCGGATGATCTGACCGTTGGCGCACTGGCTGTTCCACTCCCCCGATCCGTTGGTGGCGAAGCAGCTGTGCGGCACGCCGGCGAAGGCGGCTCCGGCGGCGAAGACGTCCGGGTAGTTGCCGAGCAGGACGTTTGTCATCATCGCGCCGGAGGAGGTACCGGTGGCGAAGACCCGCGAGGTGTCGGTGCTGTAGCGCTGCTGGACGTACCGGACCATGGAGACGATGCCGACCGGGTCACTACCGCCGTCGCGGCGCAGCGCCTGTGGCGAGTAGACGTCGAAGCACTGGCTGCTCCGGGTGGCCGTGGGGTAGATGACGATGTAGCCGTACCGGTCCGCCAGGGAGGCGTACTGGGTGCCGGAGTAGAACGCCTGGCCGGTGCCGGTGCAGTAGTGGATGGCCACCAGGATCCCGGGTCGCGCCGCGAGCCGGTCCGGCACGTAGAGGTGCATCCGCAGGTTGCTGGGGTTGGTGCCGAAGTTGGTCACCTCGGTCAGGGTCGCCGCCGATGCCGGGGTGGCGACCACCAGGCCCAGGACCGCCATGGCCACCGCCACCCCGGCGGCGCCGATCGCTTGCAGGAGCCTTCTCATCCGTTCTGTTCCTTCCTCATGCCTGAGCCGCCGGCAACGGTCGACCACCGGGTCGAGCCGAGGGTCGCCGTGGGACGGGCGGCCGTCGGGGCAACGAGGCGGTCATCGGCCGACCATCAACCCGAAACATTTCGAAGTATGGATCGGAATGTTTCGGCGCACAATAGATAGACGCATCTGACTATGAGATTGGTCCGCGGTCCGGCTGACACCGTCCGACGAGGCGGCCGATCGGCACCCGGTCCGGCGACCGATCCAGCTGCTCAGCACCCGGACGGCGACGCGGTGCTCTCCCGTACCACCAACTCGGTGGCGAGTTCCACCCGGTGCTGCTCGAGCGGCCGACCCGCCGCCAACTCGATGATCATGCGGGCAGCGGTCGCCCCCATCCGCTCCAGCGGTTGGCGAACCGTGGTCATCGGCGGCCCGGACCACCGACTGAAGGAGAGGTCGTCGAAGCCGACCACACTCAACTCCTCCGGGATCCGGACGCCCTCCCGCCGGGCCGCCTCGTACACCCCGAGCGCCTGCAGGTCGTTCGCGGCGAAGATCGCCGTGGGCGGATCCGGCAGCCGCAGCAACGCCCGGCCGTCGGCCAGCCCGCCCTCGACGTACAGGGTGCTGATCCGGACCAGCTCCGGGTCGACCGGTACGTCGGCGGCGTCCATCGCGGCCCGGTAGCCGTCGAGCCGGGCCCGGCAGCAGGGCCACGCCGTCGGCCCGCTGAGCATCGCGATCCGCCGGTGGCCGAGGTCGAGCAGGTGCCGGGTGGCGGCCAGACCGCCGTTCCAGTTCGTCGCCCCGACCGACGGCGTCTGGTGCAGCGGCTCACCGGTCGGGTCGAGGACAACCAGCGGAATCGACCGGGTGGCCAACTGCGACTGCTGGGCGACGGTCAGTTCGGAGAAGACCGCGATCACGCCGGTCGGGCGACGGGTCAGCACCTGCTCGGTCCAGGCCCGTCCCGGCGTGAGCCGGCCCTGCATCTCGGTCAGCACAACGGCCAGGTCGTGCTCGCGGGCGACCTTCTCCACGCCCCGGATGATCTCCAACGCCCAGAGGCTGTCCAGCGCGTGGAAGACCAACTCCAGTACGGCGATGGAGCTGGCCCCGCCCGGACGCCGGTAGCCGTGCTCGCGCAGCACCGCCTCGACCCGTTCCCGGGTCTCCAGCGCCACCCCGGTCTGTCCGTTGAGGACCCGGGACACCGTCGGCGCGGAGACCCCGGCCAGCCGGGCGATCTTCGCGACCGTGAGCACCCGACCCCGCCCTTCCCCTGGAGCCTGCGGTGCCGTACCGGTCGTCACCGGAGCAGCCTACGCGACCGCCGTGGCCGGGCATCGACCCCGCGCGATGCCCGCCGCGTGATGCTCAGCCCGGCTGCCCACCCGCCGCAGGTCCGGTCGGCTCGATCCGGCCGAACCAGTCCCGGGCCGCCGCCACACCGCCGCCGAACCGGGTCGCCCCGCCGAGCGCGACCATCAGGGCGTACCGGGCCTTGGTGGCGGGCAGGCCCCGGGCGCCGATGGCTCCCAGCCGGCCGGCGAGCCCGGCCGGTGGCGGCAGCTCCGTCAGGTCGACCTCCCGGGTACGGCACACCGAGGCGACCACCACCGGGATGTCCCACTCCAGCAGGTCACCGATCGCGGCGAAGAGGCTGACCGGGATGTTGCCCGAACCGGTCCCCTCCAGTACGACACCCCGCGCGCCCGCGTCGACAACCGCGGTGAGCTGCTCGGCACCCATGCCCGGATACGTCCTGACCACCGCGACCCCGGTCTCCGGCTCGCCGTACCCGGCGGGTGGCCGGGGCGGCGGGCCGCCGAGCGCTTCCACCCGGAGGCCAGCCTGTTCGCCGCCGGCGTCGACCACCCGTCCGAGCAGCGGGTACGGCGCCGAGGAGAAGCCCCGTACCGTGGTGGCGTCGACCCGGCCGACCCAGCGCGCCGCGTGCAGTTCGTCGTCGAGGCAGGCCAGCACACCGGCTCCGCGCAGCGCCGGATCCACGGCCGCGGCGATCGCCCCGGCCAGGTTGCGCGGGCCGTCGGCGGAGAGCGCGTCACGCTGGCGTACCGCACTCGTGAAAACGATCGTCCCGCGCGACACCGCCGGCCCGGCCAGCAGGTCGCTGAGGTACGCGGTCTCCTCCAGGGTGTCCGCGCCGTGGCTGACCACCACCCCGTCGAAACCGTCGTCGACCAGCGCGGCCCGGGCCCGGCGGGCCAGGGCCAGCATGGTCGCGGTCGACATGTCCCAGCTCGGCTCGGCCGGTACGTCCTCGACGACCACCCGCGCCGCGCGCCACCACTGTGGTACGTCGGCGAGCAGCTGCGCGCCGGACGCGACCCCCTCCCGACCCACTCCCGTCGAGTACGCGATGGTGTCCCCGGTCGCCAGCAACAGCACCTGGCTCTCCACGTCCGGCTCCTCTCTCATCGGTATCCGATCTCCGGTCCGGCGCTACGGCCGTTCGGTCAACAACGGCAGCACGAGCAGCAGGAACAGCAGCAGCGCCGCAGGACCGGCCCGGACCGTCCGCCACCACACCCACCGGTCGGGTCGGGCGGGCACGGTCAGTCCTCGGTGGTCAGGCCGGCCCGCTGCTCGAGGCGTTCGAGGCGGGCCACGACGGGTTGGAGTTCCTGCCGGATCGCCGCAGTCAGCATGTTGGCGATTCGCGTCGGGTCGATGCCGACCCCCGTCGGCGGCACCGGGCCGACCCCGGCCGATGCCGCCGGACCGGTGGCCGGCGCCGCACCGCCGGCGGACCCCGGGCCGGCGCCCGGACCGGCGGCAGCGGCCGACTGTCCGGTCTGGGCCCGCAGGTGCACGTAACCGGCCAGGGCCGCGGCGACGGCCCGGCGGGTCAGCCGCAGTTCGGCGCCGAGCGAGCGGAGCACCTGCCCGGCGTTGCCCTCCGGTTCACCGACCAGGCCGAGCAGCAGATGCTCACAGCCGACGTAGTTGTGGCCGAACGCGGTCGCCTCGGTGACCGCGAGTTCCAGGGCGTTGGCCGCCGGGCTGGTGAAGTGCGGCGAGCTCCCCGGGTCGAGGCCCGGTTCCGGCGTCGACCGGCCGGCGAGGGCCTGCGCCACCCGCTCCGGCTCGATCTCCTCGACCCGCAGTACGTGCAACGCGAGGTTGCCGCCTTCGGCGAGCAGGCCGGCGAGCAGGTGGCCGGTGCCGACGCCGGGGACGTCGTCCGCCCGGGCCCGCTCGATCGCGAGTCTGACCGTCGTGCGGGCCCGTTCGGTGAACCGTGGCAGCCGCGCGGCCAGGTCGGCGTCGTCGAGGTCGACCAGCACGGTCTCCCGGATCGCGGAGACCCGGCGTACCGCCTGCTCCAGGGCGCGCTGGCAGACCGCCGAGACCGGTACGCCGGAGGCCTTCACCGCCTCCGCCAACTCGTCCGGCAGATACACGTTGATCTTCGGCATGGTCGTGCCTCCTCGCCGCGCCAGGCTGGGAGACCAGTATAACCCCTGTAGGGTTACACCGTCATCCCACTACATCAGATCCGCCTCGTCGTCCGGCACCGGCCCACCCGGCTCCCCCGTCCCGTACGGGTCGAGAATCTGGCGGACCCGGCGTCCCCAGCGCTCGTGCGCGGCCTGACGGCTCACCCCGGCGGCCCGGGCGATCAACTCCCAGGTGATCCCCCAGCGGCGCAGGCCGACCACACTGGCCAACGGGTCGACCCCGGCCGCCAGGAGGATCCGGAAGTGCAGCAACTGGCCGGCGACCTCCCGCTGCCGCCCCACCTCGCCGCCCTGCTCCGCCACCCACTCGGGGGTGCCGGGCAGCGGCCGGGGGCCGATCAGCAGCTCCGCCTGCCGGCTGGCCTCGTTCACGGCGGTGTTGACACACGCCTGCGCCGCGTCGGTCACGTCGAGGCGCAGCGCCGTCGCCACAAGTTCGTCCATTCCGTCAGGCTAGACCTGACAAGCTGCCCCGTCAAGGAACCCTTGACGACTGACTCGATCCGGCCGCCGGATCAGGGTCGCGGTCCGTCACCGGCCCGAGATATGATCTCCGCAAAGGCCGTCGGCCCCGCCGGGACATTGCCCTCTTCTACGGGGCGCCCGGGCAGCGGAGCCGCCGGCACGAGTCGACCGGAGAGACACGGATGGGCACGACAGGACGGCGAGCTAGCCACGCCGAGCTGGGGAACGAGGACAGCGTCCTCGCCTGACCCCCTCGGCCCGGCTCGGCGTACCCGCTTCCCCGGCCCCGTCAGCCGTGCGAACGTGCCCTGGACGGACACCGCGAGGACCCGTACCCCGGTCATCGACCGGACGGGCTCCGGTGCGCGTTCGCCACCGTCCGACAAGGACAGTGCCATGCGATCCACCGACATCCGTCAGACCTTCCTCGACTACTTCACCGACCGTGGCCACCGGCAGGTCCCGTCGGCCCCGCTGATCCCCACCGATCCGACGCTGCTGCTCACCATCGCCGGGATGAACCAGTTCAAGCCGTACTTCCTCGGCGAGGAACGGCCGCCACACAGCCGGCTGACCAGCGTGCAGAAGTGCGTCCGGACCAACGACATCACCAACGTCGGCCGGACCGCCCGGCACGCCACCTTCTTCGAGATGCTCGGCAACTTCTCCTTCGGCGACTACTTCAAGGCCGAGGCGATGGCGTACGCGTGGGAACTGCTCACCCGGCACTACGGGCTGGACCCCGAACGGCTCTGGGCGACCGTCCACCACGACGACCACGAGGCGGCGACCCTGTGGCGGCGGATCGGCGTACCGGAGTCCCGGATCCAGCGCCTCGGGATGGCCGACAACTACTGGTCGATGGGGGTACCCGGCCCGTCCGGCCCGTCCGCCGAACTCTGCTACGACCGGGGTCCCGCGTTCGGCGTCGACGGCGGCCCGGCGGTGAACGACGAGCGCTACCTCGAACTCTGGAACCTGGTCTTCATGCAGCACCGGCGGGGCGAGGGCGACGGCAAGGACGGCTTCCCGGTCCTCGGCGACCTGCCGACCCGCAACATCGACACCGGACTCGGGATGGACCGCCTCGCGGCGATCCTCCAGGACGTCGGCACGGTCTGCGAGACCGACCTGCTCCGCCCCACCCTCCGCCTGGTGCAGGAACTCGCCGGGCGGCCGTTCCCGGGCCACGACGGCAGTCCGGAGTCCGTCTCCTTCCAGGTGGTCACCGAACACGCCCGGACCGTGGCGTTCCTCATCGCCGACGGGGTGCTGCCCGGCAACGAGGGGCGCGGTTACGTACTGCGCCGGCTGATGCGCCGGGCGATCCGGCACGCCCGTACCCTCGGCATCACCGAACCGGTGCTGACCGCGGTGACCGGCTCCGTGGTCGACAACCTCGGCGGCGCGTGGCCGGAACTCGACGCCCGGCGGGAACTCGTCGCGGCGGTCACCGCCCGCGAGGAGGAGACCTTCGACGGTACGCTCCGCCAGGGCGGTCGGCTGCTGGACGCGGCGATCGGGCGGGCGCGGCGGACCGGGGTGACCCGGCTGGACGGCGAGACCGCGTTCGAACTCCACGACACGTACGGCTTCCCGGTCGAACTGACCGTCGAGATCGCCCAGGCGGCCGGGCTGACCGTGGACGAGCAGCGGTACGCGACCCTGCTGGACGAACAGCGCCGCCGTGGCCGGGGCGGCGGCCGGGAGCGGAACGCGCAGACCCTGCGTCGACAGGAGACGTACCGGGAACTGCTGGGGCGGCACGGACCGACCGTCTTCGTCGGCTATCCGGAGCTGTTCACCGGGTCCACCATCTCCACCGGAACCGACCTGCTCGCCGTACTTGTCGACGGGCGGCCGGTCGAGGTCGCCGGTGAGGGCGACCGGGTCGAGCTGGTGCTGCGGCACAGCCCGTTCTACGCCGAGTCCGGCGGCCAGGTCGGCGACACCGGCACGGTACGCCTGCCCGACGGCACGCTCGTGGAGGTTACCGACACCCGGTACGGCGTCACCGGGCTGCACGTCCACCACGGGCTGGTCCGGCACGGGGAACTGCGGCCCGGCCGGACCGTCGAGGCGACCCTGGACGGTGAGCGCCGGGCGGCGGTGGCCCGCTCCCACTCGGCGACCCACGTCCTGCACGCGATGCTCCGCCGTACCCTCGGCGGGCACGCCCGGCAGCAGGGCTCGCTGGTCGCGCCCGGCCGGCTGCGGTTCGACTTCACCCACTTCTCGCCGGTCGACGAGAGCCAGCTGGCCACGATCGGCGCTCTGGTCAACGACTACCTGCTGGACGATCCGGAGGTCCGGGTCTGGCACGCGAGCCGGGCCGAGGCGGAGGCGGCCGGTGCGCTCGCGTTCTTCGGCGACCGGTACGGCGAGCAGGTCCGGATCATCGACATCGGCGACGCGTCCCGGGAGCTGTGCGGCGGTACGCACGTGGGGCACGGCACCCAGGCCGGTCCGGTGCGGATCGTCGCCGAGTCGTCGGTCGGTGCCGGGCTGCGCCGGATCGAGGCGCTGACCGGCCGGGACGCGCTGCGGTACGCGGACACCGAGCGGCGGCTGCTCGCCGAGGTGACCCGGTTGGTCGGTACGCCGCCGGACGAGCTGGTGCCGACCCTGGCCCGGCGCCTCGACGCGCTCACCGAGGCCGAGCGGACGCTGCGCCGGCACCGGGACCGGGAACTGGACACGCTCACCGGAACCCTGCTCGGCCGACGCCGCACGGTCGGCGACGGGTGGCTGGTGACCGCGCTCCGCGACGACCTCACCCCGGCCGAGTTGCGTTCGGTCGTGACGTCGCTGCTGGACCGTGCCCCGGACACGCAGCCGCTGGTCGCGGTCCTGGCCACCCGACACGGCGGGAAGGGCCAGCTCGTCGCCGGCCTGAGCCGTCCCCTGCTGGACCGGGGGCTACAGGCCCGGCAGGTGCTCCTCGACGCGGCCCGGACGATCGGTGGCGGTACGGGCGGGAGTGGTCGCCTGGCCAGCGCGGGCGGCCGGCGCTCCGAGCGGACGGCCGAGGCGCTCTCCCAGGCCGAACAGACCGCCAGCACCCTGCTCTGAACGGACGGGGCCTTTCCTCTCGTCTCTGGTGTGGGAAGGGCCCCGTCCGACCGCTCAGAGCTGGCCGGCGAAGAAGCCGTGCCGGGCCAGGGGGCCGACGAGTTCCCGTTCCTCGTAGGCGAAGTGCGACAGCAGGGTGTCGGTGAGCAGGTCGATCGCCTCGGTGATCGGCCCGTAGTCGGTCGGGTTGGCGGCGAGGTGCACCAGGGCGGCGTCGATCCCCTCCAGCACGTGGTGGATCGCCAGGTGCTCCTCGTGCAGCCGGTCCAGTACGGCGGCCAGGTCCGGCTGACGCTGCCGCAGGTACGGGAAGATGCCGTCGCTCTCCATCGTGTGGTGGGTGGTCAGCGACCGGCACTGGGCCTGGCAGACCCCGCCGAGGGTCCAGTCGTTGGCCCGGATGGTCATCAGGTTGATCTGGCTGCGCGCGTCGCCGAGCTGGGTCGTCCCCTCCTTCACCTGCCGGAGGATGTCCCGCACCTGACGTAGCTCGGCCCGGTAGTGGTCGTGTACGTCGACGAGGTGCCGACCGGCGTACCGGCCGCGGGCGGTGAATTCGACCTCGTCCGGGGGTTCGGGGGCGGTCGGCCGGGTCGTCTCGTCCAGCACGCTCTTCGGGCTGAGCCTGTCGGTCGGCGCGGCGGTCGGCGTGATGCCGGTCCGCCGGGTCAGCCAGGTGTTCTCGGTGCTCATGACCTACCTTCAGTGATCTTTCCGGTTGCTCATTGTCCCGTACCGGATCAGGCGGTGATCCGCAGCACGCGGACGGCGGCGGTGACCCGGCCCCCGCCGGCGTCGGGGACTGGCCGGAGCCGGGCGACGCCGAGCCGCCCCCGGCAATCCGGGATCGGTCAGCGGGAGACCGCCGCCAGTGCCGACCGGAGTGCGCCGACCAGGTTGACCGTCCGCTGGTCCGGGGTCGTCGTGACCCTCAGGTTGTTCGTCACGTAGCCGAACGCGACGCCGCTGGCCGGGTCGGCGTACCCGAGCGAACCGCCGTGGCCGGGGAAGCCGAAGGCGGTCGGCGACCACCAGGGTTGGTCGGGCAGGGGCAGGCCGAAACCGAGGGCCGGCCGGGTCGGCATCCCCAGTACCCGGTCGACACCGTGCGCCTGCTCGACGGTGGCGGCGGCGAGGGTCGGGGCGTCGAGGATCCGGATCCCGTCGACCTCGCCGATCAACCCGGCGTAGAACCGGGCGAGGGCCCGGGCCGTACAGATGCCGTTGACCGCCGGGATCTCCGCCGACCAGGTGGCCGGGTCGGCCAGGTCGAGCGGCGGATCGGTCACCGCGACCGACCGGACCAGCAGCGAGCCCGGATCGGTGTACGCGGCGAGCGTCTCCCGCAGCTCCGCCGACAGCGGCTCGGCGGGCGGCTCGACCGGCGCCTCGACGAGCCGGCTGACCCGGTGCACCTCGGCGTCGGGCAGCCCGATCCAGAAGTCCAGGCCGAGCGGTTTGGCGATCTCGTCGGCGAAGTACGTCCCGACGCCGCGTCCGGAGACCCGGCGTACCACCTCGCCGACCAGCCAGCCGTACGTCAGTCCGTGGTAGCCGTGCGCGGCGCCCGGCTCCCAGACCGGCGCCTGGGCGGCGAGTGCGGCGACGATCGGCTCCCAGGCCAGCGCGTCGGCCAGGGGCACCGGACGGTCCAGCACCGGCAGGCCGGCCTGGTGGGACAACAGCCAACGGACCGGCAGGTCGCTCTTGCCTGCCGCCGCGAACTCCGGCCAGTGGTCGGCGACCGGGGCGTCCAGTCGGAGCTGACCCCGCTGGACCAGCAGGTGCGCGCAGGCCGCCGGCACGCTCTTGGTCGCCGAATAGACCACCTGCAGGGTCTCCTCCCGCCAGGACCGGCCGGTGTCCGGATCCGCGACCCCGCCCCAGAGATGCACCACCTCCCGCCCGTGCCGGTAGACGCTGACCGCCGCGCCGACCTCCGTACCGGCGCGGAAGTTCTCGACGAACGCGTCCCGTACCGGCTCGAAACCGGGGGCCACGGTGCCACTGACCACTGTCATGCCGTTCTCCGTCCACGACTCGACTCCGGGCCGCGCCATCCGCGTTCCCGGAAGCTGTGTCAGGATATTCTGACGACCGATGTCAGGCAACCCTGACAGCAATATGCTGAACGGATGCAGGAGGAAACGGTCCCGGGCCACCACGACCTGCTCGGGTTCCGGTTACCGGACGGCACCCTGAGCACCGCCGCCGAACGGCCCGACGGCACCGTCGGCTACCGGGCCCGGTGCTCGTGCGGCTGGGTCGGCGACACCGACTACCCGGCCGGCGACGAGGGCACCTGGATGGCCACCTCCGAGTGGGGTTCGGCGCACATGAGGCCGCTCTGGGCCGCCACCCCGCCCGGCTGGCTGGTGACCCGCTCCGACACCCTCCGGGACAACATCGCCGAGTTGGCCCCGACCTGGCCGCTGCAGGCGCTCGGCCTGCTCGCCGAGGTCGAACGCTGGCAGAGACCGCTGATCGAACGGGCGGTGGCGGCCGCCCGCGAGGCGGGACTCTCCTGGGCCGAGATCGGCGGCGCGCTCGGCATCAGCCGGCAGTCGGCGCACGAACGGTTCCGCAACGTCGTACCGAAGAAGGCGCCCGACTGACGGACGCCGGCGGAACCCTCACCGGCTGGGTCAACAACGCCGCCGTGTTCCGGGACGCCTCCGTCCACGACACCCCGGCCCGGCGGATCCTCGACCTCATCGCGCTGAACCTCGACGCCACGGTCGTCGGCTGCGCGGCGGCCGTCCGCCACCTGCTCGCCGCCGGCACCGCCGGGGCGATCGTGAACGTCTCCTCGCACCAGGCCCAGCGTCCGGTGCCGGGCTGCCTGCCGTACGCGACGGCGAAGGCCGCGATCGAGGGCCTGACCCGCGCCCTCGCCGTGGAGTACGGCCGGTACGGCATCCGGGTCAACGCGGTCGCCCTCGGCTCGATCGAGACCGAGCGGCACACCGCCCACCTGGCCCGTCAGGAGCCGGCCGTGGCGCGCCGCGTCGAGCGGGAGATCCGGGACCTGCACCCGGTCGGCCGGATGGGCCGGCCGGAGGAGGTCGCCGCCTCGGTCGCACACCTGCTCTCCACCGACGCGGCCTTCATCACCGGAGCCGTCGTACCGGTGGACGGCGGACGGTCGGCCCTCGGCCGGGACCCGGAGCCGTAGCAGCGCGGAACCCGGCCGGGACACCTGCCCCGGTCCGCCCCGGGGACGGCGGACCGGCACGACAGGCCGGGCACGACAGGCCGGGCACGACAGGCCGGGCACGACAGGCCGGGGCGGCGGCCGGCTCAGCCGGCCCGGGCCGTCCGCCAGCGGACCACGGGACGCAGCCGCCCGTTCGCGCCGCCGGTCGGCCCGTCCGTGGAGCCGGTCGACGGCACGGACGACGGCAGCCAGCGCCGGAACTCCTCGGCCCGGGCGGCGGCGGCGAACGCCTCCTCGCGGAGCGTACGGGCCGCCTCGGCGGCGACCTCCGCGTCCCGCCACGCGGCCCGCTCCCGCTCGGCGGCCGCCCGGTGCGCGGCGAACAGGCTGTCCCGGACGGTCCGCCGCAGCACGATCTCCTGCTCGACCGGGTGCCGCCGGGGATCCCAGCCGTTGCGGTTGGCCAGCGCGTCACTCAACTGCAGGACCGAGAGCTCCTTGCGGGTACAGGCCGCCATCGCGGCCCGGTGCAGGTAACGCTCCCGGTCGGCGTACTCGGCCGGGGTGCGTGGGGTACGTGGTTCGGGCAGTACGGCCGCCGCCGCCACCCGCCGGGCGGCGGCGTCCGCCGCCTCGTACGCCTGCCAGGCCGCCTCGGCCTGCTCCTGCGCCGCCAGCCACTCGTCGCGACGCCGCTGGGCGGTGACGGTCGACCGCTCGGCGGCGACCGTCACCTCCTCGGCGTACCGGTGGAGTTCCAGCGCCCGGGAGGCCAGCGCCCGCCGGCGTTGCTCCTCGACCCGCAGCACCGGAGTGCCGCCGGCCGGGACGGCACCGTCCGGCTCCGCGCCGTCGGTCGCCGGGTCGGTCGTACCGGCGCCGGACGGGCGCGGGCGCATCAGCAGTCCGACGGTGGCGGCCGCGGCCAGCCCCATCAGGACGACCCAGATCGTCATGGCTCGGGGAACGTCGACCAGGAAGTAGTAGTAGAGCTTCTCCACAACGGCACCTCACGGGGGTGGACGAAACGAACGGACGGGTGCTCGGGAACCGGGCACGCCGCATCGGGGCGCGTCCGGTACCTACCCAATCGGGGGTGCGCGCGATCCGCTCGTCCGTGGGTACGCGTCACCGGTCGGCGATGTCGCCGCCCCGCCGCCGGGCAGCGCGCCCGACGCGACCGGCCGGCCCGTCGGGGCGACCGGCCCGACGGCCGACGCCGGAGCGTCCGCCCCGGTCGGGTCCGTGGGCTCGCCGGCGTCGACCCGAGCCGGGTCGGCCGGGCCGGCGACGCCACTGCCCGGACCGGTGGCCGAGGTGGCCGCTACCCGGTCCGCCTCGACCGTCCGACCGGACACACCGGACGGAGCCTCGGCGGCGATCGTGGACGTGCCACCTGTCGTACCGGGCCCGGCGGCCTGACCCGGCCGGGCGCCGCCAGCGCCCAGCAGCAACGCCATCAGCACCAGGGCGGTCACGAACCGCACCGACCGGCACGCCATCCACCACACGGGGCGGAACAGCGCGACGGATACCACGGAGAAAAACGTACCCGCTCCACGGCGAAACCGCTCGGCGGCGCCGGCAGGTGCCGCAGCGGTCACAATCCACCTCGGCGGCGGCAACCGGCACGCACCGGCGCAGTCGGCCCGGTTGCGCTCTCGGCGTACTCCGGGGTCCGGCGCTTGGCCGATCGCCGGCCGGCGTCCAGGCTGACCGGATGACCTCACCGAGCGCAGCGGCCGGGCCGGCGACCCGGCGGACCGACGACCCCGACCCGCGAGTACGTGGCGTGGTGCTCTGGCTGCCCGGCGGCGGCTGGCGGGCCAGGTCCGAGGAGGACGGTACGGCGCTGGGCGAGCACGGGCTGACCGTGGTGCAGGGCAGGTACCGGTTCAGCCACCAGGCCCACTGGCCGGCACAGTTGGCCGACATCCGGGCCGCGGCGCGGGAGCCGCTGGCCCGGGCCCGGGCGGCCGGTCTGCCGTTCCTGGTCGCCGGCGACTCGGCCGGCGGCCACCTCGCGTTGCACCTGGGGCTGCGCGGGGTCGCCGAGCCGGGCGACGTCGACGGCGTACTGGCGTACTGGGCGCCGGTGGACCCGCTGGACGAGGAATGGATCCGGTCCCGGGCCGGGAACGACCCGTGGCGGGACCTGATCGGCCGGGAGCCGTCCGCCGACGATCCGACAACCCGGGACGCCACCCCGTCGCGCCATCTCGGTAACGGGGTGCCGGTCCTCCTGGTGCACGGCGCGCAGGACGCCGCCGTACCGGTCGGGCAGACCCTGGCGCTGACCTCGGCGCTGCTCCGGGCCGGGCATCCGGTGCACTCGCTGGTCACCCACGGCGGCCACGCGCTGGACCTGGACCGTCCGGACATCCGCGCCGTCACCGCCGCCTTCCTCGACGCCAACCTCGCCAGCCGCTGACGCGGACCGGACCGGCGACCGTCAGCGGGGCACCGGCCAGATCCGGGCCCCGGCCAGGGCGAGCAGGCCGGCCAGGCCGAGCAGTGATCCGGCGAGCTGTACCGGCAGCCAGCCCGCCGGGTCGCCGCTGACCACCGCCAGCAGGGTCGGCACGGTGCAGAGCAGTCCCAGGTCCACGGCGGTGACCAGCCGGTGCAGCGGCGCGGTCGGCACCCAGCCCATCGGGGTGACGATCGGCGGCAGGTCGTGCCGGACGGCCCCCCGGCGGGCGGCCCGGAGCGCGCCGGCCGCGAGCGCCGGGCCGGCCGCGCCACCGAGCAGCAGCCAGGGCAGGACGGCGGCGGAGAACGCGCCGGCGACCAGGGCCAGCGCGCCGGCGCTCCAGCAGGTCGCCACCGCCACCGGCACGATCGACCGGACGGCCAGCAGGCCCCGCTCGGGCACGCCGAGCAGCCGGCCCAGTGCCGGGAGGTCGTGGTCCCGCCGGACGTTCCCGGTCAGCACCCCGGCGGCGAGCAGGCCGCAGAGCGGCCACACCACGGCGAGCAGCGGCCCGGGGCCGAGGAGGCCGGCGGAGAGGACCGGTGGCAGCAGCGCCGCACCGGCCAGCGCCAGCCGCTCCGGGGACCGTCGCAGGGTCAGCAGGTCGTGGGCCAGGGCCACCATCGGTCCGGGGAACCGGAGCAGGCCGGTACGACGGGGCGCCCGGGCCGCCCACCGGCGCTCCTCGCCGATCCGGGCCGCGATGCCGAGGTCGAGGGTGACCACACCGGCGGTCAGCGTCTGCACCTGGGCGCCACCGGCGGCGAGGGTGCCGAGCCGGACCCGGTCGAGCCGGACCAGCGCCAGACCGGCGAGCAGCACGGCGGCCACGCCGGGAACGGCCAGCCACCCGGGCGGGCCGGCGACGAACGGCCAGTCACCCGACGTTCCGCCGTCCCCGGCGACGGTCTGCGGCCAGCCCCAGGGCCCGAGCCGGCCGACCACGGCGGCGGCGCGGGTCGGCAGGTCGACGATCGTCAGCACCGCCGCACCGGCACCGAGCAGCAGCGCGAACCGGTCGAGTACGGTCGCCGGCTCGCTGACCACGGTCGGTACCAGCGTGGCGGCTCCGCCGACGAAGAGCCCGGCGACCCCACCGGCGAGTACGACCATGGTCAGCGGCGCGGTCAGCGCCCAGGCCACCAGGGTGCCGTGCAGCAGGCCGGCGAGGGTGGCGAGTCCCAGCACGACGAGCGCGGTGGGCCAGAGCAGTCCACGTCGTCCGGTCGGGCTGGACAGCAGCCAGCTGACCTGGGCCGGTGCGGCGGCCAACAGCCCGAACCGGCCGGCGACGGCGAGCACGGCGGCGTACCAGAGCAGGCCGATCGCGAGCAGGGTCGTCGGGCCGGGAACCGTGGGCGGTCCGGCGGCGAACCTGCTGGCGAGTTTCGGCAGCACGCTGGCCACCACCCCGCCGCCGACCAGGACGGTGAGCAGTCCCAGGTAGGCCTGTTCGAGGCGGTTGGCGGCGCGGGACCGGCGCCGGGCCCGCAGCCAGGCCCGGGCCGCCCGGGCGGAGTTGGCCGCGCCGACGTTCGTCATTCCTGCCAGTCCGTCACGTCGAGGGTCCGGGCCTGCGCCGCGCCGACAAGCGCGGGATCGTGGCTGGCCAGGACGACGGCTCCGCCCCGGTGGGCGTAGTCGCGCAGCACTGCGCCGACGGCCGCCCGGCCGGCCTCGTCGAGATGGCGCTCGGGCTCGTCGAGCAGGAGCAGGCGACTCGGCCGGGCCAGGACCAGCGCCAGCGCCAGCCGTTGCCGCTGACCGCTGGAGAGCCGTCCGGGCAGCATCGAGGCGAACCGGGTGACCTCCAGCCGGTCGGCGAGCACGGCCGGCTCGAACCAGTCGGTGGCGACCGGGCGGTTGGCGTACCGGACGAACTCCAGGTGTTCGCCGGCGGTGAGGTTCGGGTACCAGGCGGCGGTCTCCAGCAGACTCGCCACGGTGCGCCGGAACGCCGGGGACCGCTCGTCGGCGGGTGCTCCGTCGACCAGCACCCGGCCGGCCAGCGGCCGGAGCAGTCCGGCGAGACAGCGCAGCAGGCTGGACTTCCCGGTGCCGTTCGGTCCGGTGACCGCGAGAACCTCACCGGCCGACGCGGTGAGGCGCAGGCCACGAACCAGCACCCGGTCGCGATAGCCGACGTCCAACCCGTCGGTCCGCAGGATCATCCGGTCATTCTCCGCCTCGCTGTCACCCCGGACCGTCCGCCGCCCTAGGTTGCGGCGCAAGCTAGATGACTGTGCTACTGTCTCCGCCGTGGATCAGGAACGCCGGGCCCAGTGGCTGCGCGGAGTGCTGGACCTGTGTGTCCTCGCCCTACTGCGGCACCGCGAGTCCTACGGGTACGAACTGGCCCAGTCGCTGAACGCGGCCGGCGTCGGCCCGATCCAGGGCGGAACCCTCTACCCGGTGCTGCTCCGGCTGCAGCGCACCGGACTGGTGGCCGCCCAGTGGCGGGAGGGCGCGGCGGGACCGGCCCGCAAGTACTACCGAATCACCCCGGTCGGGATCGAGACGCTCCACCGGACCGCCGTCGACTGGGACGCCTTCACCAGTGGGGTGGGCGTGATCCTGCGAGAGGTACAGACCCGATGAACCAGCGTGGCTGGCTCGACACCCTCGCCGGCGAGTTGCGCCGGCGCGGCGTCGACCCGGAACTCACCGCACACGTCGTTTCGGAGGCCGCCTCCCACCTGCGGGACAGCGGAGAGCCGCCGCTGGCGGTCTTCGGCCCGCCGGGGACGTACGCGGCGGCCGTCGCGGACAGCCTGGGGACGGCGGGCACGGCTGCGCCCGACCGGGTGCGTCAGCCGGCGTCGTCGCGGCCGGGTCCGCCCGGGCCGGTCCGGCTCGACGTGCGCGGGATCAGCAAGCGGTACCGCCGACGTCCGGTGCTGACCGACGTCAACCTGACGGTACGGGCCGGCGAGATCGCCGCCGTGGTCGGCGCCAACGGCTCGGGCAAGAGCACCTTCCTGCGGATCTGCGCCGGCCTGCTCAGCCCGGACGCCGGTCAGGTCCGGGTGTACGGCACCCTCGGCTACTGCCCGCAGGCCGGCGGCACCAGCGACTTCCTCTACCCCGAGGAGCACTTCGCGCTCGTCGGCGCCGGCCGAGGGCTGTCCCGGAGCCAGTCCCGCACCGCCGGCCGTGACCAGGCCGCGTCGCTGGACTGGGACCCGAGCGGACGTACCCAGGCACGGCACCTCTCCGGCGGCACCCGGCAGAAACTGAACCTGGTGATGGCAGGCCTCGGCGAACCGGACGTGTTGCTGCTCGACGAGCCGTACCAGGGCTTCGACCGGGGCACCTATCTGGACTTCTGGCAACAGCTCTGGCGGTGGCGCTCGGCGGGCAAGGCGATCGTGGTGGTCACCCACCTGCTCAACCAGCTCGACCGGGTCGACACCGTGCTCGAGCTGACCCCGGCACGGGAGACGACATCATGATCAAGATCTGGACGGTCGCCGAGTTCGCCCTGCGGGAGATCCTGCGCCGACGCGGGGTGCTGCTGATCATGCTGCTGTTGCCGCTCGCCTTCTACCTCAGCCGCCGAGGTGACCACCTCGGCCAGTCGATCCGGTTCGTCTGCCTCGGGATCGGCTGGGCGCTGAGCACCGCCGCGCTCTTCGCCGGCAGCGCGGCCCGGGGCATCGAACCACGGCTGCGGCTCTCCGGCTACCGGCCCCACCACCTGCATCTCGGCCGGCTGCTCGCGCTCTGGACGGTCGGCGTCGCGCTCTCCGTGCCGTACTTCCTGCTCGTCCGGTTCGACCAGGACAACGTCCGGTACGACGCGATCGCGCTGATCATGGTGTTGACCGTGGCCACCGCCGCACCCTTCGGACTGGCGCTGAGCGCCGTACTGCCCCGGGAACTGGAGGGGACGCTGGTGCTGCTGATCGTGGTCGGCCTGCAGATGGTGATGGACCCCGCCGACTCCGCCGCCCGGCTGCTGCCGTTCTGGTTCAGCCGCGAGATCGGCACGTACGCGATCGACCACACCGACGGCGGATACCTGACCCGGGGGCTGACGCACGGGCTGGTCGCCGCCGTCGTGCTCACCGCGCTGGTCGCGGTCGCCGCCACGATCCGGCTGCGGCGTCGCCCGCACCTGCGGTTCGTCTCGGCCCGCTGACCGGTCGCGGTCCGCGGGCCCTGCGGATTCCGCCCCGGCCGCAGTACCCTGCTCCCATGACCCCACTGGACGCGCTCGCCGCCGCGTACGCCCAGTGGTCCACTCCCGACCTGCCGCTCTACGGCAACGACCACGAGCGCGCGGACTTCGCTCCCTGACCGGCCGGTGCCACCCCACCCCATCCGGCCTGTCCCTGCGTACGCCTCGGGAGCGTTCCGTCATGTCCCGTACCCTCGACACCTCCGTCCGCACCGTGCTGAGAACCCCGCAGACCGCCCGGGTACTGGCGGCCAGCCTGCTCGGGCGGATACCGCTCGGCGCGGCACCGCTGGCTCTGCTGGTCTTCGCCCGGGAGACGATGACGCTGACCCTGGCCGGGCTGCTGGTCGGGGCGTACACCGCCGGGATGGCGGTCGGTCAGCCGCTGTTCGGCCGGTTCGCCGACCGGTGGCGGTTACCTCCGGTGATGTGGCTCGCGGTGTGCCTCTCCAGTCTCGGGTTCGCCCTGGTCGCGGCGGCGTTCTCCACCCCGCTGACCGTCGTGGCCGCGATGCTCGCCGGGCTCGGTGCGCCGCCGTTCGAGGCCGGGCTGCGGGTGCTGTGGCGGGACCTGCTGCCCGAGCACCAGGTGCACACGGCGTACACCCTGGACACCGCGACCCAGGAAATGATCTTCGTGGTCGGTCCGGTGCTCACCCTCGGCGCGGTCGGCCTGGCCGGGCCGGTCGGCGGCCTGGTCGCCGCCGCGCTCTGCCAGCTCGTCGGCACCGCCTGGTTCACCACCGCGCCGGTGGTCCGTCGGTGGAAGGGCGTGCCGGCGGTACGGCACTGGGCCGGACCGCTGCGGGCCGGCCGGCTCCGGCTGATCCTCGGCGCGCTGGTGCTGGTCGGCGCGGGAGTCGGCAGCGTGGTGGTGGCGGCCACCGGTTACGCCGAGGCGACCGCCGACCGGTCCTGGGCCGGTTGGCTGCTGGCCGCGCAGGCGGCCGGGGCGTTGGCCGGCGGGCTCGGTTACGTCCGGTTCGCCGCTGCCCGCCGCTCCGGCACGCTGCCCCGGGCGGCGGCCGCGCTGGCCCTGGGCTACCTGCCGTTGCTGCTGGTCCCGGAGCTGCCCGTCATGCTCGGGCTGATGGCGGTCAGCGGTCTCGCCCTGCCACCGCTACTGACCATCGTTTTTGTCACCATCGACGGCGTCGCCCCGGCCGGCACCGCCGCCGAGGCGTTCGCCTGGGCGGCCACCGCGTTCTCGGTCGGCAGCGCGCTCGGCTCCGCGCTGACGGGCGCGCTGCTCGACCGGTCCGGCAGCCTCACCGTCGGGTTCGCCGTCGCGCCGGTCACCATCGCGCTGGCCTACGGCGTGCTCCGGCTCACCCGTCGACCGGCACCAGCCCCGTCACCGGCCTGACCCGCCGCCACCCCCGGGATCCGGCACGGTCAGCCGGCACGGTCAGCCGGCCGGGCCCTCGGCCACCAGCGCCGACAGCCGGTCGACGCCGAGCACGCTGACCAGCAGCCGCTCCCGGGGCCGACCGAGCAGCCGCCGGGTCCAGTCGACAAAACCGCCGTCACCGACCTCGACCCGGACGCCGTCGTGGAGCACGGCCAGGCGGAAACACCAGCCGGTGTGGTGACACGGCCCGTCGACCGGCTCCGGAACCTCCCGCAGGACAACGTCCGGACGGTCCCGCAGCGCGGACCGGACGGCCTCGGTGACCGGACCGGCCGCCGGATCCAGCAGGGTGAGGCCCACCTCGACCGACTGGACGCCGGTGGCCCGCAGCGCGGTACAGAGCAGCCCCAACTGTTCGACCGAGTGCCGGCGCTCGAACCCCAGGCCGCCGCTGTCCGCGCCGGCGGTGGCCAGCGCGAAGAGGTTCGCGTGGGCGAACCGGTCGGCCCCGGCGGAACGCCGCGCCCGAATCACCCGTTGCAGCGCGGCGAGCCGCACCGGCGGCGCGCCACGGCGGGCACCCGCACCCCGGTCACGCCGCCGCACCGCCGCCTCCAACGCCAGCCCGGTGGTCGGATCCGCCGCCACCTCACTGCCGCGTACGGTGGCCAGCACGTTGTTCTGGTGTACCCCGGCGACGGTGGAGTGCGCGCCCAGCGGCGTGACCGGGGCCAGGGTCACCAACTCCACCTCGTCGGGCACCGCCGAGAGCAGTCGGTCCTCCACCCGTCGTTGCACTCGGAAGTCGACCGGCGCCGGCGCCACGAACCGGTCCTCGGTGTACCGGCGCAGCACGTCGGCGGGGCTGAGGAAGCCGGCCCGGGTACGGAACGCGGCGAGCAGCAGCGCGACCAGGTCCGCCCCGGAAAGCTGCACACCGAGGGTGTTGAGGATCTCGGCGCCGCCGGCCTGGCGTAGCACCCGGGCCAACGCGACGCCTTCCAACGCGTCGGGATCCGCCATCGCTCATCGCTATCACGGTCGGCCGCCGACCACCACCCACGACAGCGTTCAGCGCCGCCCCATCCGCAGCCGGCCGTGCCCGAACGCGTCGATCCGGCCCCACCGGCCGGGGATGCCAATCAGCTCGATCCGCCCCAGTTCCTCCGGCACCGCCGGCACGATCGTCAGATGCCCCTCGTGCGGCAGCAGCCCGAGCAGGGTACGGAGCAGCGCCAGCGGGGTCCCGGCCGAGGTGGCGAACGGGCTGCACGCTCCCGGGTACTGCACCGGATACCGGGTCAGCGAGCGGTCGTAGCCGGCGAACGCCTCCGGCAACCGGCCGTCGAAATACCGCGACGCCTCGATCATCGTCAACGAGATCCGGGCCGCCTCCTCCTCGAAGCCGTACCGGCGCAGCCCCATCGTGATCAGCGAGTTGTCGCTCGGCCAGACCGCACCGCTGTGGTAGCCGACCGGGTTGTAGCGCTGCTGTCCCCGGGCCAGCGTCCGTACTCCCCAACCGGAGAAGAGTTCGTCGCCGAGCAGCCGGGCGGCGACCAGGGGTGCCCGGTGCTCGGGCACGATCCCGCTCCACAACAGGTGTCCCATGTTCGAGGCGACCGCGTCGACCTGGCCGCCCTCGCCGTCGAGCGCCAGCGCGTAGTACTCCCCGTCCTCGATCCAGAAGTCCCGGTTGAACCGGTCCTTCAACACCTCCGCCTCCCGGAGCAGCTGGTCCGCGAACGCCGGGTCGTTCCAGAAGGTCCGGGCCAGCCGCGCCGCCCGCACCTTCGCGTCGTACGCGTATCCCTGTAGTTCGCAGGTGGCCCGGGGGTGGCCGGGCAGTCGACCGTCGCGGTAGGAGATCGCGTCCCAGGAGTCCTTCCAGCCCTGGTTCTCCAGCCCGCCCGGGGCGCGGCACTCGTACCAGACGTAGCCGTCGCCCATCAGGTCGGCGTACGTGTCGAGCCAGGTGAGCGCCGCCCGGGCCTCGAACTCGAACTGGCGTACGGTGTCGGCGTCCCCCGTCCACTGCTCGTACTCGTCGAGCAGGATCACGAACAGCGGCGTGCTGTCCGCCGCCCCGTAGTACGTCGTCCTCGGCTGCTCCTCGAAGCCGCCGGGCTCGCCGTACCGGATCTCGTGCAGGATCTTGCCGGGTTCCTCGTCACGGAAGTCGTCGACCCGGCCGCCCTGCAGCAGTGCCATCGTCCAGAGGGTCTGCCGGGCGATCTCCGGTACGAAGGGCAGGGTCTGGAAGCCGGTCAGCATGCTGTGCCGGCCGAACAGGGTCATGTACCAGGGCAGCCCGGCCCCGGTCAGCCGTACCTGGCTGGTCAGCCCGGTGTACTGCAGCGCGGCGAGGTCGATCATGCTCCGCCGGTACGTCCGCTGCAGCGCCTCCGAGTCGCAGACGAGCTGCGGTGCCCGGGCCAGCCACTCGGCGAGTTCCTGCCGCTTCTCCGGCCGGACCTCGGTGTAGCCGCGGACGCTCTCCCGTACGTCACGTCCGCCCGCGCCCCGGATGATGCCGACCGCGTACAGCGTGGTCGTCCAGGTGCCGTGCGCGCCGAGTTCGATCCGGAAGGTGAGCCCGCTCTCGTCGATGTCGACGGGTTCCGTGCTGGTCACAATGGTCTCTGCCACGTGCCGGTTCCGCTGGTGGCAGAAGCGCAGCCGGCCGTCCTCCACCATCCGGACCGTCTGACCCGGCCGAGGGCGGGCCTCCCGGGCATCGAACAGGTCCGCGAAGTCGCAGCCGATCTCCATCCGTAGGGTCAGGCTGGTGGGCTCGTCCCGGTGGTTGAGTACGGTGAGCCGCTCCTCGAACCTGCCACCGAGGGAGCGGTGCCGGATCACCGACGTCTTCGCGTCGACGTAGTGGGTCGGCTCACCGGGCACCAGGAAGAACCGGGACTCGAAGTACTGCAGGTCGTCCACGGAGAGCGCGTTGAGCCGCTCGCCGTCGACGGTGAGCACCCACTTGGAGAGGAACCGGGTGTCCCAGGCGAAGAGACCGGCCGGGAAGTCCGGGGACGGGTCGACGTCGCCCCGGGCGTCACTGACCATGAAGGTGTTGCCGTCGAGGATGCTGACCATTCCGGTGCCCGAACTCTTACCCGCACCCGTCACCGTCGCGGCCTCCGTTCCGTCATCGTCGGGCCCTGCGGCCGACGAACCGTTCCCGGACCCGCTCCCGGGGATCCCGGGTGCCCGGCGGCGACGGGAAGGCCCGCCGGAACATCAGCAGCAACGGCAGGTTGCCCTGCACCGTCACGTCGTTGCGGTTGTACGCCGTCACCACGTGGGACTCACCGAGCGCGAAGTGGTCGAAGAGCCGCTGCTCGGTGCTGACCACACAGTCCGCCTCCCGGTTCTCGTGCGAGACCAGCACGTTGCCCCGGTTGATCGCCACGAACCAGTGGTTCACCCGGCCCTCGCCCGCGTCGAGGTCGAACCGGATGGTCCCCCTGGCCTTGTCGGGCAGGACCTCCGGCCCGTGGTCCTCGATCCAGGCGAAGAAGTCGCTGGTCGGGTCCGCCATCGCAGTCGATCCCTTCGTCCTCGCACCACTCTTCCGACAGCAGGTCCCCGCCGGGTCGTCGTCCGACGGCACCTCCCCCGGCGGGTCATCCGACGCCTCTCCGGCGGCGACCGACGGCACCTCTCCCGGCCGGTCATCCGACGCCGCTCCCTCCGACGGCGACCGACGACCCCGTTGCGGTCATCCGACGACAGCACGGCGCCGGGCGTGCTCGGCCCGCCCCCGACCGAAGGCGTCGATCAGCCCCCACCGGCCGGGGATGTCGAGCAACTCCATCCGTCCCATCCGCTCGGGCAGCGCCGGATCCACCACCAGGTGTTCGCCGTGCGGCTCCAGACCGAGCAGGGTCCGGATCATCAGCATCGGGGTTCCGGTCGACCAGGCCTGCGGACTGCAGGCGGTCGGGTACTGCACCGGATACTTGGTGAGCCCCCGGTCGTAGCCGGCGAACGCCTCCGGCAGCCGTCCCCCGAAGTACTGCCCCGCGTCGATCATCGCCTCGGCGATCTGCCCGGCCTCGTGCCGGAAGCCGTACCGGCGCAGTCCCCAGGCGATCAGCGAGTTGTCGAACGGCCAGACCGTGCCGACGTGGTAGCCGACCGGGTTGTACCGGCCCTCGCCCTCGGCCAGCGTCCGTACGCCCCAGCCGGAGAAGAGCCGCGGTCCGAGCAGGTGGGCGGCGATCTTCGGGGCCCGGTCGTCGTCGACGATCCCGCTCCAGAGCAGGTGGCCGATGTTGGAGGAGAGCGCGTCCACCTGCCCGCCCTCGGTGTCCAGGGCCAGCGCGTAGTACTCGCCGTCCTCCACCCAGAAGTCCCGGTTGAACCGTTGCTTGAGTTCCGCCGCCTCCCGCTCCAACTGGTCCGCGTACAGCGGGTCCTGCCAGACCAACCGGGCCAGCCGGGCGCCCCGCATCTTCGCGTCGTACGCGTAGCCCTGCAGTTCACAGGTGGCGCGGGGGAACGCCGGCAGCCGCCCGGACGAGTACGAGATGGCGTCCCAGGAGTCCTTCCAGCACTGGTTCTCCAGACCGTTACGCAGGTTCCGCCGCTCGAACCAGATGTAACCGTTGCCCATCAGGTCGCCGTACCGGTCGATCCAGTGCAGCGCGGCCCGGGCCTCGTGCTCGAGTTCGGCGACCAGCCCGGTGTCCCCGGTCCACCGCTCGTACTCGTCGAGCAGGATCACGAACAGCGGGGTGGCGTCGGCGGACCCGAAGTACGGCGAGTGCGGCTGCTCCTCGAAGGCCGTCGACTCGCCGTACCGGACCTCGTGCAGGATCTTGCCCGGTTCGCGTTCCCGGAAGTCGTCGAGGTTGATGCCCTGAGCCATCGCCAGGTAGCGCAGCGTCGGCGCGGTGAGTTCCGGGGTGAACGGCAACGTCTGCAGGCAGGTGATCATGCTGTCCCGGCCGAACAGGGTCATGAACCAGGGCAGGCCGGCGGTCGGCAACCGGTCCGAGGTGGCCAGCGGCGAGTAGCGGAGGGCGGCCAGGTCGACCAGGCTCCGCTCGTACGTCTCCTCCAACGGCTCGGAGTCACTGGTCAGCTTCGGTGCCCGGGCCAGCCACTCGTCGAGGTCGGCGCGCATCTGCTCCCGGGTACGACTGCGGTGCCGCTGGATGCTCAGCCGGATGTCCCGCCCACCGGCCCCCTCCACCAGGGTCTCCACCTTCAGGTGGGTTCCCCACTGCTCGTGCGCCCCGAGGTGCAGCGAGAAGGTCAGCCCGGCCTCGTCGTACTCGGCCGGCGCGCTGGAGGTGACGATCGCCTCCCGCCGGTACGTCTCCCGCTGGTAGCGGAGCCGCATCCGGCCCTCCTCGAGCAGGACGGTGGTGGTGCCGACCTTCTCCCGGACGTCCTTGATCTCGAACAGGTCCGCGAAGTCGGCCTCCACGTTCAGCCGCACCGTCAGGTCGACCGCCTGGTCCTGGTGGTTGAGGATGGTCAACTCCTCCAGGAAGCTGCCACCCACCGACCGGTGCCGGATGATCGAGAACTTGGCGTCGACATAGTGCGTCGGCTCGCCCGGCACCAGGAAGAACTGGGACTCGAAGTACTGCAGGTCGTCCACGGAGAGCGGGTTGAGCCGCTCGCCGTTGACCCGCAGCTCCCACTTCGACAGGAACCGGGTGTCGAAGGAGAAGAGTCCGGTCGGGAAGGTCGGCGAGGGGTCGATGTCGCCCCGGTTGTCGCTGACCACGAAGGTGTTCCCGTCGAGGATGCTGACCAGCTTTTTCATTGTCGCCGCCCCTGCCGCTTCACCCAGTCGCGGGGCTCGTGCGCACCGGGTGGTCCCGGCACCAGGCGGTGCAGGTAGCTGAACAGCAGCACGTCGCCCTCCACTGTGACCCGGTTACGCAGGAACGCGGCGAGCGGGTTCGCCTCACCGCAGGCGATCTGGTGGAAGAACTCGCGGTCGGTCCGTACGGTGCAGTCGGCCTGGCGGTCCGCCTGGGTGGCACTCACGTTTCCCGCGCTGTACACCAGCAGCCAGGTGTCGACCTCGTTGTCCTGCTCCAGTTCGAACCGCACCGTGCCCCGTACCTTGGTCAGCAGCGGGTTCGGTCCCCGGTGGTTGAGTTCCTCGAAGAACCTGGTGGTCGGGTCCATCTTCCTGATGATCGGATCCATCGCCCCGCACCTCCTCGTCGCACCCGGCGGCGGGCCGCCGACCCTGGCCCGGCGGCGGGCCGGCAGCCCGGCGTACCAGGTCTGCGGGCCGGCGGCTCAGTTGTTGGGTTCGTCAGCGCTGATGTCGGCCAGGACGGACTGCGGTTCCCGCTCGACGGCGAGGTCGCCCAGCGACACCAGGCCGATGAGCCGACCGTCCTCGACCACCGGCAGCCGGCGTATGCCGTACGTACGCATCAGGTCGGCGGCGGCCACCGCGTCGTCGTACTGGGTGACGGTCACCACGTCCTGGGTGAGGATCTCGTTGAGTGTGGCGGTGGACGGATTCAGCTCCTCCGCGACCCCACGTACCGTGATGTCCCGGTCGGTGACGATCCCGATCACCTGGTCCCCGTTGGTGACGATCACATCGCCGATGGCGCTGTCCCGCATCTCCTGCGCGGCGGCGGTCAGCGTATCGGTGCCGTCCATGGTCACCAGCCGGGTCGTCATGAACTCTCCGACGGTCGTCATCCTGCCTCCCTCTCGTGTCGGCCGCCGTCTACCCGGACTGCCCCCGGGATAACGCGTTTCGCGAAAGGTGCCACGGCGTTTCACCTGTGACGGACGGTTCCCGCCGCCCCTGTCCGGGCCGGCGGTGGAGACTTCGGTCGGATCGTCCGGGGAGTGCGGTATCCGGGATGCGCCGACCGGCCGGGGGTCAGCCGCGCGGTGGCACCCCGTAGACCCGGTCGACGGGCAGGCGCAACACGAGCCGGCGGTCCGCGACCATCGCCCGGCGGTAGTCGTCCCAGTCCGGGTGCTCGCCCTGGATCGCGCGGTATACCTCGATCAGTTCCTCGACCGCCGGATCGTCCGGGTCGGCCGCCGTGGCACCGAACTCGGCGGTGCCCTCGGCGACCACGTACGACCAGCCGTCGGCGCTGCTGACCTGGAAACTGGCCCGCGGGTCCCGGCGCAGGTTGGCGGTCTTCGCCCGCCCTTCCGTCACCGAGACCCGGATCAGCTGTCGGGCCGGGTCGAAGGTGTAGTTCACATTGGACAGCTGGGGACGGCCGTCCCGTCTGATCGTGGCGAGCACGCCGAGTGATCCGGCGTGGAGCAGGTCGAGCAGGGCCTGCCGGGTCCGTCCGTCCAAGTCCACCGTCCTTCCGTCGTGCTCACCCCAACCTAACCGGTCGCCGACACCGGCGCGGTGTCCCGGGTCACCGCGCTGCGTCGGCCAGCAGTTCGGCGATCTGTACGGCGTTGAGCGCGGCACCCTTGCGCAGGTTGTCGTTGGAGCAGAAGAACGACAGCCCGTGCTCCACCGTCTCGTCGGCCCGGATCCGGCCGACGTACGTCGGGTCGGCGCCGGCGGCCAGCAGCGGCGTCGGCACGTCGGTCAGCGCCACCCCGGGCGCACCCTCGAGCAGCTCCCGGGCCCGGGCCGGACTCAGCGGGTTGGCGAACCGGGCGTTGACCTGCAACGAGTGCCCGGTGAAGACCGGCACCCGGACGCAGGTGCCGGAAACCAGCAGGTCGGGAATCTCCAGGATCTTGCGGCTCTCGTTGCGGAGCTTCTGTTCCTCGTCGGTCTCGTTCGACCCGTCGTCGACGATCGAGCCGGCCAGCGGCAGCACGTTGAAGGCGACCGGCGCGGCGAACTGCCGGGGGGTCGGGAACTCGACGGCGGACCCGTCGAAGGTCAGCGCGGCGGCGCCGTCGGCCACCTTGCGGACCTGCTCGTCCAGCTCGGCGGCGCCGGCCAGCCCGGCCCCGGAGACCGCCTGGTACGTCGCGACGACCATGGCGACCAGTCCAGCCTCGGCGTGCAGCGGACGCAGCGCCGGCATCGCCGCCATCGTGGTGCAGTTCGGGTTGGCGATGATGCCCCGGGGGCGTACCGCCGCGGCGTGCGGGTTGACCTCGGCGACCACCAGCGGCACGTCCGGGTCCATCCGCCAGGCCGACGAGTTGTCGATCACCACGGCGCCGGTCTCGGCGACCCGGGGAGCCAGCTCCCGGCTCGTACCCTTCCCGGCCGAGAAGAGCACGATGTCGAGCCCGCGGTAGTCGGCGGTCTCGGCGTCCTCCACGGTGATCTCGCCGCCCTGCCAGGGCAGCGGCCGGCCGGCCGACCGGGCCGAGGCGAACAGCCGCAGCTGCTCCACCGGAAACCGCCGCTCGGCGAGTACCCGCCGCATCACGCCACCGACCTGGCCGGTGGCCCCCACAATGCCGATCCTCATACCGCGAGGCTACCCAGTCGACCGGACGGGCTGGCAAGGCGATTACCGCCACGCCACGCACCCGGCCGGCGACCCGGAACGGCCGGACCCTCCCGGCGCCCCAGGACGGCCGGACGGGGTCCGGCGGCCACCGGATCGGCCGGACAGGCCCGGTCGTTGCCCGCCGGCTGTGGCGACGCCCTTTCGGGCGGGCCGGTCAGCCGGCCGCGTCGACGACCTCGCCGAGCCCGCTCGCCGCCAGGTCGTCGCGGATCGTCGCCGCGTCCCCCTCCACCACCAGGGTCAGCCCCTCGGGGTGCAGGTGCGTCGCGGCCGCCGCCGACACCTCCGACTCGGTGGCGGAGAGCAACGCCTCCCGCAAGGTGGCGTGGTAGTCGTCCGGTAGGCCGTGCACGACCAGGGTGGCCAGCGCGTTCGCGATCGCGGGCGGGGTCTGCAGCTCCACCGAGAGCTGCCCGGCCCGCCAGGCGCGGGCGACCGTCAGCTCCGCCTCGGTCACCCCGCTGTCCCGGGTACGGGTGATCTCGCCGACCGCGTCCACCAGCGCGGGTGCCGTCACCGCCGTCTGCACCCCGGAACTGACCACGAACCGTCCGAACCGCCGGGAGTACCCGAACTCGCCCCGGATCCCGTACGTGTAGCCGCGCACCTCACGGATCAGGTGGTTGAGCCGGGAGGTGAACGCCCCGCCGAGCACGGTCGCGGCGAGCGTCATCGGTACGTGGTCCGGGTGCGCCCGGTGCGGCGCGACGTGCCCGAGCCGCAGCGTCGACTGCACCGAGCCGGGCCGGTCGACCAGGATGATCCGCCGCTGCCCGGGGACCCCGACCTGCAGCGGCCCACCGCTCGAGGCGGGTGCGCCGGCGGCGCCGGCGAAGACGGTCGTGGCCAGCCGGTCGAGGTCGATCCGGTCCAGGTCACCGGCGACCAGCAGGGTGCCGGTCCGGGTCAGCCACTCGGCGTGGAACGCGGTGACGTCCTCGACCGTGACCGCGGCGACCGAGTCCGGATCGCCGTCCATCGGCCGGCCGGGCCGCTGGTCGGCGCCGAACAGGTCGGCGCGCAGCGCCGCGTCGGCCCGGGGACCGGGGTTCGCCCAGTACATCCGCAGCGCGGTCACCTCGTCGTCGCGGACCCGGGTGATGTCCGCCGGGTCCAGCCGCGGGGTGCGTACCGCCTCGGTCAGCAGCTCCACCGCCTCCGGCAGCCGCTCCACCGGCACCTGCACGCTGACCTGGAACGAGTCCCAGTCCGCGGAGATCACCAGTTCGGTGCCGAGTCCCTCCAGGGCGAGCGCGTAGGCGGTGGAGTCGCGTCGGGTCGTACCCTCCTCGATCGCCTTCGCGACCACGGCGGCCAGACCCTCCCGGCCGACCGGCTCGCGGCCGGCGCCGGCGTCGAGCAGCAGCACGGCGACCGCGAGGTTGTACCCGGGCAGGTGGGCGGCGACCACGTCCCCGCCGGCCACGGTCCGCCGGACCACCGGCGGGAAGGTGTACGGCCGCGGCGTACCGGTGGCCGGCCGGTCGGTGATCAACAGCTCGCTCACGCCTTCTCCTCCGGCAGGTAGGTCAGGGTCACCCGGTCGGCCGCGCCGAGCAGGTCCCGGGCCAGCCCGGTCACCTGGTCCGCGGTGACCGACAGCCAGCCGGCGAGCCGGTCCGCCGCGCGGTGCGGGTCGCCGAGCTGGGTGGTGTGCCGGCCCAGCAGGTCCGCCCGGCCGTCGACCGTGGCGAGCTGACGCCACCACGCGGTGGTCAGCAGGGCCCGGGCCCGGTCGAGTTCGGCCTCGGTCACGCCGTCGGCCAGCCCCTCCAGCACCTCGACCAGCCCGGCCTCCAACCGCTCGGCGGTGACCCCGGGCCGGGCGGTGGCGCTGACGATCAACGGCGCCGGTCCGTGCGCCAGGTCGACCCCGAACGCGCTGACACTGTCCGGCTGGGCCAGCCGGGCACCGTCGGCGAGCCGCTGGTACAGCCGGCTGCCCCGGCCCGCGCCGAGCACCATCGCCAACACGGTCACCACGTCGTAGCCGGGCTCGCCGAACGGGTGGGTCCGGTGCGCCAGGTAGACCCGGGGCGCCGGCACGTCGCCGGTGACCGTCTCCCGGGCCGGTACGCCGGTCGCCGGCACCTTCCGGCCCTCCGGTGCCGGCGGGATGTCCGACTGCGGCAGCAGCCGACCGAAGTACCGGTCGACCAGCGCGAGGACCTCGCCCGGGGAGGTGTCCCCGACCACCGTCAGGACGGCGTTGTTCGGGGCGTAGTAGGTGGTGTGGAACGCCTGGAAGGTCGCCAGGTCGGCGGCGTTCAGGTCGGCCATCGAGCCGATCGTCGGGTGGTGGTACGGGTGCCCCGGCGGGTAGAGCAGCGGCAGGAGGCGCAGCCATGCGTCCCCGTACGGCACGTTCTCGTACCGCTGCCGCCGCTCGTTCTTGACCACCTCACGCTGGTTGTCCAGCGTCTCCTGGGTCAACGCGGGGACCAGCCCGCCCATCCGGTCGGCCTCCAGCCACAACGCGAGGGCCAGGTGCTCGGACGGCAGGGTCTCGAAGTAGTTGGTCCGGTCCGGGTTGGTGGTCGCGTTCAGCGACCCACCGGAGCCCTGGACGAGCTGCATGTGCTCGGTCTTCGCCACGTTGACCGAGCCCTCGAACATCAGGTGCTCGAACAGGTGGGCGAAGCCGGTCTGGCCGTCGGGCTCGTGCCGCGACCCGACGTCGTACCAGAGGTTGACCGCCACGACGGGCACGCTGCGGTCTTCGCTGACCACCACACGCAGGCCGTTGTCCAGCCGGGCGGTCTCGATCGGCCAGGGGTAACCGGTCTCGGGCATGAGCACGACGCTATCCGATCGGACCACCGGACCGGGCGCCAACCATGCCGTGCGCGGCCGATTGATCCCGGACACTCCCCCGGCCGGCCCTCCGTTCCGCCGACCGGCCCGGGCACCGGCGCGGCCCGGACGCGGCAGTCGACCGGCCCGGGCACCGGCGCGGCCCGGACGCGGCAGTCGACCGGCCCGGGCACCGGCGCGGCCCGGAGGCGGCGGCAGACCACAGTGGTCACCCAACCCGAACCGGGCGCATGCCCGGCAGCCGGAACCCGGGCCGGGAAACGGATCCGACCACGCGGAGGGTGGTCCGCCGGCTCGTCGACCCCTATGGTCCTGATCAATCCCCCAAGTCGATCGACGGTCGGGCCGGGCGGCGACGGGTGCCCCGGGACCACCGGCGGTCGGCGTAGTCAAAGGAGACGCCCTTGACGACGCCCTCGACCCCCGCCGCCGACCACGGTCCGGCGCTGTCCGGCCGCCGCCCACCCACCGGACCCTCCGGAGGTCGGCGGCGGCTGGCGGTCCTGACCGTGGTCACCCTCGCGGCCGGCCTGCTGCCGGCGCTGGCCGGCACCGCACCGGCCACCGCCGCACCGGCGGGTCCGACCAACCCGTGGACGGCGCTGGGCACCTCGACCACCGCCCGGATCCCCGGCCCGACCGACGTCCGGGTCGACCGGTTCGCCGGCTTCGCGCTGGACCGGGCCGCCTTCGAGACCATCCTGGAGTCCGCACCCGCCGAACGGAGCACCACCGCCCGTACCCGGCCGCTGGTCGTCCCCCTGCCCACCCCCGAGGGGACGTTCCAGCGCTTCGAACTGGTCGACTCACCGGTGATGGAGTCCGGCCTCGCCGCCCGGCACCCGGAGATCCGGACGTACGCCGGACGGGGCCTGGACGACCCGACCGCGACCGTCCGGGCCGACCTCACCCCGCTCGGCTTCCACGCCTCGGTCCGCTCCGCCGACGGCGTCTGGTACGTCGACCCGTACAGCCGGACCGACCTGCGGCGGTACGCCAGCTACCACGTGCACGACACCGCCCACCCCGAGGACGTGTTCGTCGAACGGGAGGACGTGACGCAGGCCGTCGGGGACCTCGCCGACGACGTCGCCTCCGCCGCCACCGGGGCCGAGGTACGGCTGCGGACGTACCGGCTGGCCCTGGTGACCGACCCCTCGTACGCCACGTACTTCGGGCCGGAGAACGTCACGGCGGCGAAGGTAACGCTGGTCAACCGGGTGAACCAGATCTACGAGGACGAGACCGCGATCCGGCTGGTCCTGGTCGACGCCACCGAGAAGACCAACCTGAACACCCCGGCCGAGGCGACCGGACCGGACGGGCCGTGCGGTGCGGCACCCTGCTACACCGAGGCGCAGCTCAGCTCCTGCACCGGCGGCCTGCTCAGCCGCAACGTCGTGGTACTCGGTCAGCTCGTCGGCGCCGGCAACTACGACGTCGGGCACATCGGGCTCGGCAAGGCCGGCGGCGGCGTCGCCGGGCTCGGCGTGGTCGGCGGGGCCAACAAGGCCCGCGGCTGCACCGGACTGCCGACCCCGGTCGGCGACTACTTCGCCGTCGACTACGTGGCGCACGAACTCGGCCACCAGTTCGCCGGCAACCACACCTTCAACGGCACCCAGTGGAACTGCTCCGGCGGCAACCGCAGTGCGGCGAACTCGTACGAGCCGGGCAGCGGGTCGTCGATCATGGCGTACGCCGGCATCTGTCAGCAGGACAACCTTCAGCCGCACAGCGACCCGTACTGGTCGCAGCGCAGCTACACCGAGATCACCACGTACGTCAACTCGGAGCGGCCGGCCGTCAACGAGGTGCAGAACGTCGGCCTGCGTGGCTTCGACACCGACGGGCAGAGCTTCCGCCTCGGCTTCCGGGGCCAGACCTCGGCGCCGATCGTCCGGGGTGGCGACTACACGCCCACCGGGTTGAAGTCGACGATCGAGGGGATCCCCGGCTGGCCGGCCGGCGCCACGGTCAGCGTCACCGGGTTCGGCGGCGGCGCCGTCCTCGACGACACCGGCTTCCAGGTCACCTTCGGCGGCACTCTCGCCGGCACCAACGTCGAGTCGCTGGTGCTCACCGCCGACTCCGGTAACGGCGGTCCGACCGCGCTGGTCGGCGAGACGGTCAAGGGCGGCGCGATCGACAACCAGGGCTGGCGGGTCGAGCAGACCGGCAACCACGCACCCGTGGTCACCGCGCCGCAGTCGTACACCATCCCGGTCCGTACCCCGTTCGCGCTGACCGGCGGCGCGACCGACGCCGACGGGGACACCGTCACCTACCTGTGGGAGCAGAACGACCGGGGCGGAGTCAGCGGCGGCAGCGCCACCGGCACCGCGCTGGTCAACAACACGAAGACCAACGGGCCGCTGTTCCGGCAGTTCGGCAGGGCGGCGGTCGTCGGCCCCGACGAGACGCTGGAGTACCACTCGCGGGGGCTGAACGCGGTCACCACCGACCCGACCCGGACCTTCCCGGACCTGGACCAGATCGCCGCCAACCACACCAACGCGGCGACCGGGGCCTGCCCGGCGGCCCCGCCCGTCCCGCCGAGCGGCGGCGCGACGAACGTGCCGCCGCACGTCGTCGACTGCTACTCCGAGTTCCTGCCCACCGCCGACTGGGTCGGCTTCACCGGCGACCGGACCCTGCACTTCCGGCTCACCGCCCGGGACGGCCACCCCGGCGCCGGCGGCATCGGCAGTGCCGACACCGCGCTGACCCTGGCCCCGGAGGCCGGGCCGTTCCTGGTCACCGCGCCGGCCACGGCCGACGCCGTGGCCGGCGGCTCCGACCTGCCGGTGGCCTGGGACGTCGCCGGCACCGACCGGGCGCCGATCGGGGTGACCGAGGTACGGATCTCGCTCTCCGTCGACGGCGGCCTCACCTTCCCGTACGTGCTCGCGGAGCGGACCGCCAACGACGGCGCCGCGACGGTGACCGTGCCGAACGTCGGCGCCAAGCCGGCGGCCCGGATCAGGGTCGAGGCGATCGGCAACGTCTTCTTCGACCTCAGCGACGTCAACTTCCCGATCTGGGCCACCCCGGAGGTCAGCTTCGACGGTCCGGACGTGGTGACGGTCCAGTACAGCGACGGGGTCTACCCCGAGGTGTACGTCCGGGCCACCGACCCGGACGGGGACCCGTCGGAACTCACCGGCACGGCCACCGGCCTGCCCGCCGGACTGTTCCTCGTCGGCGGGCGTCCGACCCCGGGCGGCACCGGTGAACCGACCCGCTGGGGCATCCTCGGCACCACCCGGGCGGCCCCGGGCGACTACCCGGTCACGGCGACCGTCACCGACGAGCACGGCCTGGGAGAAACCGTCCGGTTCGTGGTCCGGGTGCTGCCCGAGTCGACCGAGGTGGCGTACGCCGGGGACGCGGTGGTCTTCGGCGCCGGCCGGGGCGACACCGAGGTGCTGCTCCAGACCACCTTCCGGGAGACGTTGCCGTACCCCGGGACCGACCCCTGGCCGGGTGACGTCTCGACCGCGACGGTGACCTTCGCCGCCGGTGGCCGGACGCTCTGCACGGCCGTGCCGGCGCCGTTGGGCACGGACGACTTCGCGGCGGTCGCCAGCTGTACGGCGAGTCTGCCGACCGGCGGTCACGAGGTGACCGTCACGCTCGGCGGCAACTACGCCGGCAGCGCCACGGCCCGGGTCGAGGTGTCCCGGCCGGAGAACCGGGCGGTGCTCGGGGCCGCCGAGCTGACCCCGACCCGTTCCGCCGGCGCCTACCGGGTCGACCCCCGGTCCCGGATCGAGGTCGGCCTGCTGCTGGCCCAGACCCGGACCGGTGCCGCCGCCGGCCTGGTCGACCTGGAGTTCCGCTCCGGCGACCGGAAGTACCAGCTCCGGAGCACGGACGTCGACTCGTTCGGCGCCCGGCGGGTCGACGGCGCGGACCGGCTCGACCTGCGAACCACCGCCAGCCTGGTCGACGTCACCGACGCCCGGCGTCCGGTGACCGTCGCCACCGGGCTGACCCTGCGGCTGACCGGCGCCGACCGGGGGCCGCGCGGCGGCCGGGACAGCCTGGCGGTCACCGTCCTCGACGGCGACCGGCTGCTCCTCGCCGCCGACTGGGCCGGGGCGCAGAGCCGGGAACTGACCCTCTCCGGCGGCACCCTTCTCGTCCTCTGAGACGAAGGGCCGGGCCCCTTCCGCACCGTTCTGGTAGCGGAAGGGGCCTTCCGCAGAGCTCAGGGCGCCCGCGACCGTCGGCGGTCCGACACTGTACGGTGGCGCTCCGCCACCACCTCCGCCACTCATCGGGTATCGTTCACCGCGTGATGCGGTCGTATCGATGGTTTAGTCAGCCGGCTCCGGAGCCGGTGACTCAGCCATGACCTGACGTCACCAGATCCAGCAGAGCCGGCTGAAGCAGGGACATTCGTCCCTGCTTTTTCCATGTGAGCAGCCGGCTCGGCTCCCGGGCGCCGGCCCCCGGGTGAAGGTCGGCGGAGGGAGACTGCGAGATGACCACCACCGGAATGAGTCGGGTCAGCGACCAGCGCATCGACCGGATCGTGCCGTTGACCACACCGGCGCTGCTGCACCACGAACTACCGCTTGACGAGAAACTGGCGGCGGCGGTGCTGGACGGACGACGATCCGTCGGCCGGGTGCTGGACCGCGAGGATGATCGACTTCTCGTCGTGGTCGGTCCCTGCTCGGTGCACGACCCGGTCGCCGCCCTGGAGTACGCCCACCTGCTGCGCGACGCGGCGGCCCGGCACGCCGACGACCTGCTGGTGGTGATGCGGGTCTACTTCGAGAAGCCGCGCTCGACCGTCGGTTGGAAGGGTCTGATCAACGATCCGGGACTGGACGGTTCCGGGGACGTCAACGCCGGTCTGCGGGCCGCCCGCGCCCTGCTGCTGGACGTGCTCCGGCTCGGCCTGCCGGTCGGCTGCGAGTTCCTCGACCCGATCACCCCGCAGTACATCGCCGACACCGTGGCGTGGGGTGCGATCGGCGCCCGTACGGTGGAGAGCCAGGTCCACCGCCAGCTCTCCTCCGGGCTCTCCATGCCGATCGGGATGAAGAACCGTCCGGACGGCAGCGTGGGCACGGCGGTCGACGCGATCCGGGCCGCCGGGGTGCCGCACGTCTTCCCCGGCATCGACGTCTCCGGGGCGCCGGCGATCCTGCACACCCGGGGCAACACCGACTGTCACCTGGTGCTGCGCGGCGGCCGGGGTGAGCCGAACTACGACGCCGAGTCGGTGGCCGCCTCGCTGGAGCTGCTGCGCGCGGCCGGGCTGCCCGAGCGTCTGGTGATCGACGCCAGCCACGACAACAGTGGCAAGGACCACCGCCGCCAGCCGGTGGTGGCCGCGGAGGTGGGTCGACAGATGGCGGAGGGGCAGCGCGGCATCGTCGGGGTGATGCTGGAGTCGTTCCTGGTCCCGGGCCGGCAGGACCTCGACCCGACCTGTCCGCTGGTGTACGGACAGTCGATCACCGACGCCTGCCTCGGCTGGCCGGAGACCGAGCAGGTGCTGGCGGAGCTGGCCACGGCGGTCCGGGCCCGCCGGGCGACCGCCCCGGCCGAGGTGTGACGTAGCAGTCATTTGTGCTTCGCCCCGCGCGCAACCGTGTGGTCGGGGGCGGCGTCTGGATCAATAGGGCGAAAGACGCGCGTACGGTTGTCCTCGCGCGCCGAGCGCCTGTCTGCGACGTGTCCGCCCCCACCCAGAGGTTGATGATGCTGCTCCGTCTTCGCCGACTCCGTCTGTTCCGAGGTCGTCTGAACCGACCCGCCGTGCTGTTGTTCTGCGCGCTGCTCGCCGGGCTGGTGCTGGCCGGCGCGGCGTTCCCGGCGGTGGCGTTCTCGGGTCTGGCGGCGAAGGCCGGCGCCGAGTCGTTCGAGGACCTGCCGGCCGAGTTGACGGTGCCGCACGTCCCCGAAGCGACCCAGGTGTACGCGTCCGACGGGAAGACGCTGTTGGCGACCTTCTTCGACGAGAACCGCCAGGACGTCCCGTTGGACCAGATCTCCCCGGCGATGCGCAAGGCGATGGTCGCGGCCGAGGACCACGCGTTCTACCACCACAACGGGGTGGACCTGAAGGGCTTCCTGCGGGCGCTGGTCTCCAACGGCACCGGCGGGTCGAAGCAGGGCGCCTCGACGCTGACCATGCAGCTGGTCCGGATGTCGCTGGTCTACGGCTCGACCGATCCGAACGACGTGGTGGCGGCGAGCGAGGACACCACCGGCCGGAAGCTGCGGGAGATGCGGCAGGCGGCGGCGCTGGAGAAGAAGCTCAGCAAGGACCAGATCCTGGAGCGTTACCTGAACATGGCCCCGTTCGGCCACGGCACGTACGGGGTGGCCGCGGCGAGCCGCTTCTACTTCGGCAAGGAGCCCCGGGACCTGACCGTTCCGGAGGCGGCGATGATCGCCGGCCTGGTCAAGTCGCCGAGTTACTACGACGCGCTGGACAGCAAGGGGCCGGGCTACCAGCACACGGTGGAGCGCCGGAACTGGGTGATCGGCCAGATGCGGGAGACCGGCGCGATCACCCCGGCGGAGGAGGCGGCGGCTCTCGCCGTACCGCTGAAGGTGAAGGGCAAGACCCCGAGCAACGGGTGCACCAGTTCGGTGCACAACGACTGGGGCTTCTTCTGCGACTACCTGTCCCGCTGGTGGATGAACCAGGACGCGTTCGGCAACACCTCGTACGACCGGGAGCGGCAGCTCAAGGGCGGCGGCTACCGGATCGTCAGCACGCTCGACCCGTCCGTGCAGAAGGCGGCGCACAAGAACGTGGAGCAGTACCTGTCGACCGGGAAGCAGGACGCGCTGATGGTCGCGGCGGTCGAACCGGGCACCGGCCGGGTACGGGCCCTGGCCACCAACCGGACGTTCGGGCTGGACGACCCGGCGCACCCGAAGAACCCGATCTCCAGCAACCCGGCGCAGGCCCGGGAGGACGTCCGGGCAACCTACCCGCGTACGACGAACCCGCTGCTCACCGGCGGTGGCGACATCACCGGGTACCAGGCCGGTTCGACCTTCAAGATCTTCACCATGGTCGCCGCGCTGGAGCAGGGCTATCCGCTCAGCTACCAGATCGACGCGCCGAACCGGTACCCGTCGAAGTACACCGCGGCGGCCGGCACCGAGTCCGCCTGCCCCGGCACCGAGCGGTGGTGCCCGAGCAACGACAATGCCGGCATGGCCGGGCGGCACGACATGTGGAGCGCCTTCGGCCGCTCGGTGAACACGTACTTCGTGCCGTTGGAGGAGCGGGTCGGCGCGGCCAAGGTGGTCGACGCGGCCGAGCGGCTCGGCATCAGGTTCCGGGCCGGCAACGACGCGGAGATGGCGAAGGACGAGGCGTCGGCGGACGGCTGGGGCTCGTTCACCCTCGGCGTCTCGGCGACCACCCCGCTGGACCTCGCCAACGCGTACGCGACCCTGGCCGCGGACGGCAAGCACTGCGAGCCGATTCCGGTGCAGGAGATCCGGGACCAGTCCGGGAATCTGCTGGACGTGGCGAAACCCCGCTGTGACCAGGCGGTGGATCCGGGGGTCGCCCGGGCGGCCATCGACGCCGCCCGCTGCCCGGTCGGCGACCAGTCGGCGTACGGCCGGTGCTCCGGCGCCACCGCCTCGGTGGTGCGTCAGGTGGTCGGTCACCCGGTGGCCGGCAAGACCGGTACCACGGACAGCGATCGGACCGCGTCGCTGGTGGCCACCACCACCTCGCTGAGCGTCGCCGGCATCCTGGCCGACCCGGACTGGCCGGAGACCACCGAGAACATGAACCACAACCTTGTCAACCCGGCCGTCTACGAGACGCTGGCCGACGCGATGAAGGGCAAGCCGAAGAAGGACTTCCCGAAGCCGGACGCCGCGTTCGTCAACGGTGACCAGCGGTCGGTGCCGTCGGTGACCTGCCGCTCCGTCGACGACGCCACCAACACGCTGCGCGGTGCCGGTTTCCGGGTCGAGGTCGACAGCAACCAGGTCACCTCGTCCTGCCCGGCGGGTACGGTCGCCCGGACCGATCCGGACGGCCGGACCGTCTCGGGCGGTCTGGTGATGCTGCGGATCAGCAACGGACAGGGCCGGTCGGACGGGCCGGACGGGCGTGGCCCGGGCGGAAACGGCGATGGTGGACCCCGGAACGGCAACGGCGGGCCGCAGAACGGCGGTGCCGAGCCGCCGGCGGACCTTCCGCCGGGCGGCCGGCAATGAGCCGGACCGACTGAGTTCGGCGGCCGGCGTGACCTGTTCACGCCGGCCGCACAACGCCCAGGGTTGACAAGACCCGGAAAACGTTGCGCCGCCCATGGCAGGCCATGGGCGGCGCGGTGTCGGTGTGCAGGTCGCCTCTCGGCGAGTGGCACGACGCGGCTCCAGCCGAACGGTATTCCGCGAGGGCAATTGGTTGAGGCCCGGGGACACTGGACACACCGACAGTCCGTACAACCGCCGGACCCCGGCCCGGTGTTCCGGTCTCCGTCGTGGCGAAGGTCACCCTCGCCGGATCGGCTTCGACTCGTCCACCGGGGCCGGGTACCGCCCCGGTCAGGCCTCCTTGCCGCCGGTCTCCGGGGCCTTGGCCGGCTCACCGGCGGTCCCGCTGTCGGCCTCGGCCGCGGCGTCCTCGCCGTCCGTTTCTTCCCCGTCCGAGTCGCCCTCGTCCTCCGACTCCCCGTCAGACTCGTCGTCCTCGTCGGATTCGGACTCCTCGTCCTCGTCCGTTTCGGCGGCGGGCGCGGCACTGGTGAAGGTGAACTCGATCTCGACCGAGACCTCCGTGTCGCTCTCCCGCTCGATCTCCAGCTCGCACTCGACCTGGTCGCCCACGGCGACCCGCCCCGCGGCACCGTAGAAGATCTGACCGGACTCGAGCTGGTCGGCGAGCTGGCGCAGCCAGGCGGCCAGATCGTTCCGGGCGACCGTACGGGTGTCATTGTAGATTTCCATGCCCGCCATGCTCGCATTCCACTGAGGACGAAACGCGAACGGGTCGACGACACGGTCCGTCCCGTCGCCGGGCCCGACGTGTTGTTTGACCGGTTCCCCACCGGGTAGCCGGACCGGGTGACCGACGAGACAACCAGTACCGAACTCGACGACCTGCTGGACGACCTCTACTCCGGTCAGGAGCGGGTCACCCAGTCCGAGATCCAGCGCCGGGCGGTCGCCGCCGAGGTTCCGGCCGAGCTGCTGACCCGGATCACCGCGTTGCCGCAGGGCGAGTACTCCGTCGACGAGGCGGCCGACCTGCTCGGCGGCACCAGCCGCTGACGGCGGGTCGGACCCCCACCACCGTCTGCCCGTCTGACAGCTACGACTTCTCCGCCTCGCGCTGGGCGATCGCATACCCCATCTGCAGGAAGTCGGAGGCGGCGACGGCGGTGAACGCGGTCGCCACCAGCCGGGTCAGGCGGGGGGCCAGGACCAGCCCGCCGGCCAGCCCGGTGGCCACCCACACCGCCAGGCAGAACGGACAGCTGAGCAGTTCACCGACGGCGTGCCGGGCGGAACTGCCCTGGTCGCGTACCTGCTCCATCACCTCACCGCTGCCGATCGGCCGGTCGTAGCGGGTGAAGGGGGCGCGCAGCGGGCTGGTCACGGCGTCCTTGGAGAGCAGCCGGCTGAGTTTGTGGGTGGCGATCGACAGCAGTACGACGTCCGCCGTGGTCGGCCGCTCGGGTACCCGCCGGCCGGTCGTCTTCGCCGCGATCCCGAGCGCCGTCGCCACCCCGGCGTACGTGCCCATCGCCGCGAGATAGCCGCCCAGCGGGCGGTGCTCGTGCGGTGCGTACGCCCTGCGCAACCGCGCCACCCTGTCCCGTACGTTCATGCCGCTCCGCTCCGCGCGTAGCCTGCTCTCCGGTTGTCCTGATCCGTCGGCGGTCGCCGGCCGGGGCCGGCCGCCCTCAACCCGCGGTCAGGTTGTCCGCCACCTCGCGGGCCAGGCTCGCCAGCGACTCGTCGGCGATCTCGCGCAGCCGCCGCTCCGGCGGGTCGGCGTCGAGCGCCAACCGGACGCTGGCTCCGCCCGCGTCGACCGGGGCGACCTCCAGCTGGGCCGTCCAGGACGGGCCTGCCGTGGTCCGCCACCGGGCCCGCAGGTCCGCCGTCTCCACCTCCGGCCCCTGGCCGCCATCGCCGCGTAACGGCTCCGGCAGCCAGGCGGAGACCCGGTCGGGGTCGGTCGCGGTGCTGAAGACGACCTCCGGCGGGGCTGACATGCCACGTTCGGCGTGCACCGTCACCAGGCGCCGTCCCGCAGTCGGCTCGGATCGACCTCCCGACCCGGATGCCGGGTCAGGTACTCGGTCTCCAGTTCGGCGGTACGCCGCAGGTGGTGGCCGAGCGCGGTGTCGGCCGCGTGCCGGAGGGTGTCGAGCCGGGTCCGGTGCAGGCTGTGCAGTTCCCGGATCAGGTCGTCGTCGCTCAGCTCGACCGGGTCGATGCCGAGCGACTCCTCCTCGGCGACGACGAAGTCGCTCGCCGTGCCGCCGTACCGGACGGGGTCACCGTTCCACTCGCCGAGCCGCTGCTCCGGACTGGCCTCGGTCGGTATCCCGCTGCCGGCCGGGGAGAACCCGCCGTGGCTCACTGATTCGGTCATCGTCGCCCCCGATGGCTCGTTTGGGTTGACGACTAGACGGTTGCCCAGACCGGGCAGGGTCAAACCCGTCCGGTGCCGCCGACACTACGACGCCGTGTCGGAGAAGCACCCCGCCGCCCGGTACGCTCGGGGCATGAAACGGCTGTGGACACCGGCGTGGATCGTGCGCCACGTGCTCACCGTCGTGATGGTGGTCGGCTTCCTCGCGCTCGGCTGGTGGCAGATCAGCCGGGCGCTCGCGGGCAACACCCTGAGCTGGGCGTACGCCGTCGAGTGGCCGATCTTCGCCGGGTTCCTGATCTTTCTCTGGGTACGCGAGATCCGGTACGCCCTGCGCGGTGACCGGATCCCGGCGACCGGTCCGGACGGCTCCGGGGCGGCGGCCACCGCCTCGGGCGGCTCCGCCCCCGGGCTGGAGGGCAGCACGGCGGACGGCTCCGCCGCCGGGGCGGGTGTCCCGGCCACCGGGCCGGCGTCGGCGCCCGGTCAGGGCGGGGCGACGGGGATCCGCCGACCGGTTCGCACGGCCCGGCGCCGGCCGGCGGTCGAGGGCACCGACGACCCGGCGCTTGACGAATACAACCACTATCTGGCCTGGCTGAACGCCAATCCCGGGGCACGGCCCGCCGACTACCCCGGTTATCCCGGCCCGGCCGGCAGCAGGAAGGACACATCGTGGGCGCAGCCCTGACCCGCTACCGCGTGGTCGCCAACATCGTCGGCGTGGTGCTGATCGTGCTCGTGGTGATCGGCATGCCGCTGAAGTACCTCGGGAACAACCCGGTGGTGGTCGAGACGGTCGGCCCGGCCCACGGCTTCCTCTACATGGTCCTGCTGGTGACCGTGTTCGACCTGGGCCGGCGGGCCCGCTGGCCGCTGGGCCGGATGGTGCTGGTGATGTTGGCCGGCACGGTGCCGTTCCTGTCCATCTACGTCGAACGCTCGGTGGCCCGTCAGGTACGGCAGCAGGTGCGCCGGCCGGAACCGGAGCCGGTGGCGGGCTGACCCGGACGGGTCCGGCCCGGACCGCGACCGGGCCGGCCGTCGGACCGTCGACCGTCAGGCCATCGGCTCGTACGGCGACTCGGAGGCCGGCGGGTGGGCCAGCCCGCCGAGCCGGGCCGCCTCCCGGGCCCGGATCAGCGCCCGGGTCACCTGACCGAACTGCCGTTCCTGGTCGGAGCTGAAGAGCAGTACCACCGAGCCCCGGTACCGCCCCCACAGCTCGTACGCCGGTGGCCGCCACCGGTGGCCGGCGGCCGCGAGCCCGACCGGGACAAACGCCGCGAGGCCGAGGCCGGCGTACGCGGCGGCGGGCAGTTCGTAGAGGTCGCCGGCGTAGCCCAGCGCGACGCCGATGCCGACGAGCACCGCGACGGTGAGCAGGACGGCCCGGGTGGTCAGCCGGTCGTGCGGGCCGCGGGCGGTCTGCAGGTGGGTCAGTTCGGCGACCGGAAAGCGTCGACCGGCGACGATGAGTGCCTCGCGGGTGACTCTGACGCCGGGCTGGTGGTAGAGATCGGCCGAGGATCGCGGCACGTTGACCGCAGGTACGTCGAACTGGTGCTCCGGTAGGCGGTGGGTACGGCGGTTCGGCTCCATTCTTGCCTCCCAAACGGCTCCTGAGGCGCTCTGGTACGGCTGGTTCCGGGGATCGGCGGGTCGGCGACCGGGTTCACCCGGTCGCCCGGTCCGGCCGGGTGCCGGTGACAGTGGCGGCGTCGACGGTGACGTTCTGTCCGTTACTGACAGCTCCCCCGAGGCGTCCCCCATTGTGCGGAGGGTGTGCCAGCGGACGGTCGCCCAGAAGCTCCGAGCCTGTCGGTTCTCCCGGCGACAGCGGCCAGGATGATCCCTGCTTGGCGGATCTTGCCCAGGTTTGCCCACTGTCGACCGGCAGAACCATCCGCAAACACCGACCAAAGGGGCGAAGGCCCAGTTGGTACGCGTTCCCCCGGGTGGAACCGCCGAGGTCCACGGTGTGATCCACTGCGGACACGTACAGCGATCACGACATTCGCCTTATCTCTCACTACTGCCGCAGATCGCCCGCTGGCCACTGTCGGTAATCCACGACCCGGGCTAGGTTGAACCGGCCGGCCCGGAAGTCAGTCATCCCGCCGGGTGGCGCCGGTCCGGTGTCGCCGCGAGTCCAGCCAGCACCCGCGGTGGTAGCGCAGGAAGGGCTCTGCACACGTTGTCTTCTTCGGTGCGGAACCTGCTGCGGGCGCTTGTCGTGGCCGCCGTCTCGGCCGTTCTGGTCGCCCCCATGTCGGTGGCCCGGGCCGAACCCTCGGTCGCCGAGCTCACGCAGCAGATCAACAAGGCCTCGGACGAACTCGAGAAGGTCGTCGAGTCGTACAACAAACTGAACGAGGACATCAAGAAGAGCAAGGCCGCGGCGGCCGAACTGAACGCCCGGATCGGCCCGCTGGAACAGCAGGTGGCACAGGGCCGCGCCGAGGTGGCGCAGATCGCCTCCCGGGCGTACAAGTTCGGCGGGTTGAGCGACGCGAACGCGCTGCTCGGGCGGAGTGCGGCCGCCAACCTGGTCGACCGGCTCGGCGCGCTGGAACAGCTCGCCCGGGACCGCGACCGGCAGCTCTCCACCTTCGACGCCACCCAACGTCAGTACCTCGACCAGAAGGCCGAACTCGACGCCACGCTGGCCCGGCAGAACGCCCAGGCGAAGAGTGTGGCCAGCCAGAAGAAGAAGATCGAGAAGGACCTGGACAAGCTGTACGACATGCGCCGGGAGGCGTACGGCTCGCCGACGTCGTACAGCGGAAAGTACACCGGCACGATCCCCAAGATCGACGGCGACGCCGGCAAGGCGGTCACTTTCGCGTACAACGCGATCGGCACCCCGTACGTCTACGGAGCCGACGGTCCGAACGGCTACGACTGCTCCGGGCTGACCTCGGCGGCGTGGCGGGCGGCCGGAAAGTCACTGCCACACAACGCCGCCGACCAGTGGGGCGTGGTCGCGAAGATCGGCCGGGGCGACCTGAAACCCGGTGACCTCGTCTTCTACAGCGGCCTCGGGCACGTGGCGATCTTCGTCGGGAGCGGCAAGGTGATCCACGCGCCGACCGCGGGCGAGAGCGTCAAGCTGGCCAGCGTCGACCTGATGACGCCGTACGGCTACGGCCGGGTGCGGTAGCGCCGGTCGGTCCCCCGCTGTCGGGGGCATGCACAGCACGACGATGCCGGGAGGTCGGTGAACCCGACCTCCCGGCATCGTCGCTGTCAGCGCAGGTGCGCGATCCGCCGATGTGCCCGGCGGCGCCGCTACAGTCAGCCGACCGGGCTCAGCCGCCGGTGCCGGACCAGCGCGGTCTCGATCAGGATGTCCAGCAACGCCGGATAGCTCAGCCCGGCCACCTGCCAGATCCGGGGGTACTGCGAGACCTGGGTGAAGCCCGGGAAGGTGTTGATCTCGTTGAACACCGGCTCCACCCCGTCCCGCAGGAAGAAGTCGATCCGGGCCAGCCCGGAGCAGCCGAGCGCCCGGAACGCCCGGACCGCGAGGTCGGCCAGCCGGTCGGCGATCTGACCGTCGAGCCGGGCCGGGATCTCGAAGACCGTGCCGGGATCGTCGTACTTGGCGTCGAAGTCGAAGAACGACCGCTCGTCGGTGACCCGGATCTCCAGTGCCGGCCCGGCGACGACCCGGCCGTCCGGGTACTCCAGCACCGCCACGTCGACCTCCCGCCCCGGCACCCCCTCCTCGATCAGCACCTTCGGATCACTGCGCCGGGCCTGCCGCAGCGCCGCCGGCAGGTCGGCCCAGCGGGTCACCCGGGACACCCCGAGGCTGGACCCGGCCCGGGCCGGCTTCACGAAGACCGGCAGGCCGAGCCGGCGCAGCTCCGCCTCGGACGGCAGCTCGTCCGGGTCGGTCGGCCGCGACACCACCGCGTCGGCCACCGGTACGCCCTCGGCGGCGACCAGCTTCTTGGTGAGTTCCTTGTCCATCCCGGCCGCGCTGGCCAGTACGCCGTTGCCGACGTACGGCACACCGGCCATCTCCAGCACCGACTGGAGGGTGCCGTCCTCGCCGTACGGGCCGTGCAGGGTCGGGAAGACGACGTCCATCGCGCGCAGCCGGTCCACCGCCGCGAAGACGTTGACCGGCGCCCCGGCGCCGAAGACCCACTCCCCCGACCTGGTGATCAGCACCTGTTCCGGGCGGTACCGGCTCGGGTCCAGGTTCGCCAGTACGCTCGCCGCCGACTTGCGGGAGACCTCGTGTTCCCCGCTGCGTCCGCCGGTCACGACCGCGACCCTCAGCGTCGAATCAGACATGCACCCGCTCCCGTCCACTGTTCTGCTGTTCCGAACGCACCGGCAGGTAGCGTCGGGCCACCCGGGCGCCGATGCCGGTGAAGATCTCGTGTGGGTTGGTCCCGGCCCACCGCGCCCAGTCGGCGACGACCGGTTCGCCCCGGCTGCCGTCCCCGAAGAGCAACACCTCGTCGCCGGTCCGGACCGGCAGGTCACCGACGTCGACGACGATCTGGTCCATGGTCACCCGACCGGCGATCGGACGGCGTCGGCCGCCGATCCAGACCTCGCCGCGGCCGGAGACGATACGCGGGACCCCGTCGGCGTAGCCGACCGGTACCAGGGCCAGGGTGGTTTCGGCCGGTGCGACGTAGTCGTGCCCGTACGAGATCCCGGTGCCGGCCGGGACCCGCTTGGTCAGGATGACCCGGGACCGTACGGTCATCGCCGGTCGGAGCCCCACCTGCCGGTCCGCCCGCGGCTCCGGGCCGTACAGGGCGATCCCGACCCGGACCAGGTCGAAGTGAGTCTCGGGGAGCCCGACCAGGCCGGCCGAGTTCGCCAGGTGTCGTACCTCGGGGGTCAGCCCGCCGGCCCGGGCCAGCTCCAGCGCCCGGTCGAAGCGGCGCAACTGGACGGCGTCCCGGGGGTCGCCCGGGGTCTCGCCGCCGGCCAGGTGGGACCAGACGCCCCGGACCCGGATCCGGCCGAGCAGCTCGTTCCCCCGGGCCACCCGGACCAGTTCCGGCCAGTCGGTGTCGGTCGCGCCGTTGCGGGACAGCCCGGTGTCGGCCTTGAGGTGGACCTCCGCCCGCCGGCCGGTCCGCCCGGCCGCGGCGGCGATCCCCCGCAGGTGGGCGACGGAGGCGACGGAGAGGTCGATCCGGGCGGCGATGGCCGGCCCGAAGTCCTCGTCCGGGGCGTGCAACCAGCTGAGCACCGGCGCGTCGATCCCGGCCGCCCGCAGCCGCAGCGCCTCCGTCTGCGACGTCACTCCGAGCCACCGCGCCCCGACGTTCAGTGTGGTCCGGGCGATCTCCAGGAATCCGTGACCGAACGCGTCCGCCTTCACCACAGCCAGCAGGTCGGCGCCGGTGAGGCCGGCCAGGACCCGGGTGTTGTGCGCGATCGCGTCAAGATCGATAACTGCCTCCGCGAGTGGTGGCAGCGTCAACTCTCCCCCGTTGTTGATCACGTTCAGTGAGCCTAGGGAAAAGTTGTATGGATTCCGTGAAGACCGGGTGCGGTAGTGATGTGAACCTCGGCGGCGACTAGCCTGCCGGGATGACCCCGCCCGAGGCCAGGGAGCTGGCCGCCCTGGTGCTGGACCGCCTCGCTCCGCGACTGCCGGAGCTCGCCGCTCCGCGCGGCACACCGGGCCGGAGTACCCCGGTCCGCCAGCTCTACGCCCTGGTCGCGGAGCGGTTCCACGCCCTGGACGAGCAGGAGACACTGGTCGAGTTGGCCCGGGATCCCCGGAACAACTCGTTGGCCCGGCGCCTGCTCGCCCAGGCGGTAATCGATGATCAGGAGTACGCGGCCGCACTCGCCGCCGCCGTGGCCACACTCCCGGCTGAGGAGAGGCCGGCTGCCCGGACGGCGGAACACGCGGTGGCACAACCGGCGGAGCAACCGGCAGCGGCCGGTCAGGGGTCCGAAGGGTCGGCGGAGGAACGCCGCCCCCGCCGCTGGGGTGGCTGGATCGCGCTGGCCGCCCTCGTCGTGCTCGGCGTGGCCGGCTTCCTGGTCGTCCGGTCCGTCGTCGACAACCTCAGCGGCGCCGGCGGGCTGACCGCACAGTCGAGCTGTACGGAGTACCGCCAGGCACCGCCCGAGGAACGGGTGGCGGCGATCCGGGAGATCGGGCTGGCCAAGGGCGTTTCCGGAGCGGACAGCCCGCTGGTGATGACCGCCATCGACCAGCTCTGCGACAGCCGGCCCGAGGCCACCATCGGCGAGCTGATCGGCCGACTGAAGTGACGGACCGGGGCCCGCGCGGCGAGCCCCGGTCCCACCACCTCAACTGACGTCGCGACGCATCGGCAGCGCCACGGCGAGCAGGGCGGCGACGGCCGCGTACCCGGCGAGCAGCACCCCGCCGAGCGGCGGCGACATCAGCGGGACCGGTGTGGTACCGAGTTCCGCGGCGACCGTGTCGACCATGTAGCTGAAGCCGGTCAGGGCGGCGGTCGCGCCGGCGGGCAGGAACGGATAGAGCCGGTCCACCCCCGGAATCAGCACCAGGAGCGGTTCGAGCAGATAGAAGTAGCCGAACACCACCGCGAGTGCCGCGACCTGGTTGCGGAGCAGCGCGCCGATCCCGACACCGATCAGCATGTGTACGGCCAGGGTCAGCGCCAGCCTGGCGAACAGTTCCAGCACCGTCCCGGTGGACAGCCCGAGGGTGACGCCCCGGGTCGCCGCCCCGGCGAAGAGGACGGCCGCGCCGGTGGCGGTGAGCGCCAGCCCGTACGCCAGCCCGTAGCCGGCGTACACGACGAGCTTCGCCAGCAGCACCTGCCAGCGCCGGGGCGCGTACAGGAAGGTCGTGTCGATGGTCCGGTGCCGGTACTCCGAGGTGACGGCGAGGGTGCCGAGCACCACCGGTATGAAGACGGTGTACCCGACGAAGCCGATCACCGTCCGGACCCCGGCGGCGGTGTCGAGGCCGGGCAGCGGCTGGTCGAGGTTCTCCGGGCCGAGCAGGGTCAGCAGCCCGACCAGCGTGCCGCCGGAGAGGACCGCGACCAGCAGTGCCACCGGCCAGAGCCGGGTGGCCAGGAGCCGACGGAACTCGGCGTCGATCAGGCGGATCATGAGATCCCCTCTCCGGCGGTCGACAGACTCGGTCCGGCGGCGGCGGTCAGCCGCAGGAAGAGCTGTTCGAGGTTCCGGTGTTCGCCGACCAGTTCGGCGAGTGGTCCGGCGGTCACCTTGCGGCCGCGTTGGATCAGCACCACGTCGTCGACCAGCTGTTCGACCTCGCTGAGCTGGTGGCTGGAGACGAGCACGGTACGTCCCTCCCGGGCCAGCCCACGGAGGAAACCGCGCAGCCAGGCGGTGCCCTCCGGGTCGAGGCCGTTGCCCGGTTCGTCGAGCAGCAGTACGCCGGGATCGCCGAGCAGGGCGGTGGCCAGGCCGAGCCGCTGCCGCATTCCGGTGGAGAACCCGCCGGTACGGCGGTCGGCCACCTCGGCCAGTCCGAGCAGCTGGAGCAGTTCCTCGACCCGTCGGTCCGGATAGCCGCCCATCGCCGCGTACGTCCGGAGGTGGGCCCGGGCGGTGTGACCGGGGTGGAACGCCGAGGCGGCGAGGAGCGCGCCGACCGTGGCGGAGGGCCGGGGCAGGTCCCGGTAGCGTCGGCCGCCGATCGTCGTACCGCCCGAGGTCGGGGTGACCAGGTCGAGGATGGCCCGGATGGTGGTGGTCTTGCCCGCCCCGTTCGGACCGAGGAAGCCGGTGACGACACCCGGCCGGACGCTGAAACTCAACTCCTGCACGGCGGTGACCGCACCGAACCGTTTGGTCAGTCGGGACACCTCCACGGTCAGGCCGTCGGCGCTCATACCCGCACCCCGGGGGTCCGTCGCCGGCACCGACCTGGACCTGTCCGGGCGGCGACCGCGCCCTTGTTGATGATCAGGTTTGTTGCCATCAGCTCACCGTCCGTCGGGTCGTGGCCGGCGGCAGCACCCGCCGCCGCCCACACGTTGGCCATCTGTTCTATAAGTTGTATAGCAGCTGCCCGACGGGTCTTGTCAACCCTTTCCGCGCTGTTCTATAACTGATGGAACAGATGAGGGCGAGGACGAGTGATCATCGAGGTGGACCCGAACAGCGAGGTCCCGATCTACCAGCAACTCCGGGACCGGGTGGTCGAGGCGATCGCCACCGGGGCGCTCCGGGCCGGCGACCCGCTGCCCTCCACCCGGGCCCTGGCAACCGACTTCGGCATCAACTTCCACACCGTCAACAAGGCCTACGACCTGCTCCGCCAGCAGGGCCTGCTGCGGATCAACCGCAAGTCCGGGGCGGTCGTACTCCGGGACGGCGACTCGGGCCCGCCAACGCCCGGCTTCGTCCCGGAGTGGACCGCCCGGGCCACCACCCTGCTGGCCGAGGCCACCGCCCAAGGGCTCGGCAGGGACGAACTGCTCGACCTCTGCCGCTCGGTGCTCGACAGGTTCGACAACCCGCCGGAGCGGATGGCGGCGGGACACGGCAGAGAGGGAGACCAGCGATGACCGCGACGCTCATCGGACCGCTCATGGCCCTGCTCCTGGTCGCCGGGTCGGCCTGGACGATGCCCCTGGTCCAGCGCCCCACCCTGCCCTTCGGGGTACGGGTGCCCGCCCAGCGGGCCGGCGACGCCGCCATCACCACACAGATCCGCGCCTTCCGGACCCGGGTCGCGACGGCCGGGCTGCTCGGACTGCTCGCCACCCTCACCCTCGGCGCCGTCTTCCACACCGCCGGAGAAGAGACCCTGACGCTGGTCGGCAGCGCGCCGACGATCGCCCTGGTGCTCCTGGTCGCCCTCTTCTACCTGCGGGCCCGGCAGGTGATCCTGCGGGTGAAAGCCGACCACGGCTGGTACGGCGGTCTCGCCCAGCGGGTCGCGGTCGACGCCTCGCTGCGTACCCAATCCGAACGCTTTCCGTGGGCTTGGACGCTGCCGGCGTTGCTGACCGTGCTCGGCACCCTGGTCGTCGGGATCGCGCTCTACCCCGACATGCCGGCGCGGATACCGATGCGCACCACCGGCCTGGAGGTCCACGCGTGGCAGCCCAGGTCACCCTGGGCGGTCAGCCTGCCGGTGGTGCTGGACCTGTTCGTCACCGCCCTCGTCATCGGTCTACTCGCCTGGTCCTACCGCTCCCGGGCCGACCTGGAGCCCTCCGCGCCGGTCCGGTCGGCGGCACAGCACCGGCTCTTCCTCCGGCGGATCGGCCGGGCGCTGCTGCTCTTCGCGGCCGGCATGAACGCCGCCATGCTCTTCGTGTTCGTGCCGATCTGGCAGGGACGGCGGCCCGGCGTGCTGGCCACGACCGGCATGATGCTGGTCTGCCTGCTCAGCACCGCCTACGTGGTCATCGTCGGGGTACGGGCCGGCCAGGGCGGCAGCCGGATCGCCGCCGAGGCACCGGACGGGGAGCGGCCGGACACCACACACGTCGACGACGACCGGTACTGGCGGTTCGTCGGCCTCTGCTACGTCAACCGCGACGACCCGGCGATCCTGGTGCAGAAGCGGGTCGGGCTCGGCTGGACCCTCAACTACGGCAATCCCCGCAGCTACCTGGTCATCGCCGCCATACTCGCCATCGTCGCACTCATCGTCCTGGTTCCGACCCTCGGCTAGCTCAACCGGCCGGCGGCGGGACCTCCCGTCGGCCACGACCCGGGAGACCGACCGGTCGGCCACGACCCGCGGCCGGGCCGGCGACGACCCCGGAACACGGTGGTGGCCGGAATCCGAGTCGGCCGCCGGCCACCACCGGTACGACTTCCGGCGTCTGACCGTCCGTCAGGCCGCCGTCAGGTGTGTCAGGCCGCCGCCAGGCCCTCGGCCCGGGCCAGCTCCCGCAGCCGACCCAGCGCCTGGATCTCCAGCTGCCGGATCCGCTCCCGGGAGAGCGAGAACCGGGACGCGACCTCGGTCAGCGAGTGCTCCCGCCCGTCCTCGAGGCCGTACCGGGCCCGCATGATGCCGGCCGACCGGTCGTCGAGGTGGTTGAGCAGCCCCTCGATCCGCTGCCGCTCCAGACCGGTGAGCACGATCTCCTCCGGCGACGGGGCGTCGCTGTCCGCGACCAGGTCACCGAGGTTGGTGTCACCGTCGTCGCCGACCGGAGTGTCCAGCGACACGGTGTCCTGCGACCAGCGGACCAGCTCGTGGACCCGCTCGACCGGCACGCCCAGCGCGGCGGCGATCTGCTCCGGCTCCGGGTCGGAACCGAGTTCACGGGTCAGCTGCCGGGCCACGTTACGCATCCGGTTGACGTCCTCGACCAGGTGCACCGGCAGCCGTACGGTCCGCTCCTGCTGGGCGATCGCCCGGCTGATCGCCTGACGGATCCACCAGGTGGCGTACGTCGAGAACTTGTAACCCCGCTCGTAGTCGAACTTCTCGACCGCCCGGACCAGACCGGTGTTGCCCTCCTGGATCAGGTCGAGCATCGGCATGCCGGAGCGGACGTACCGGCGGGCAATCGACACCACCAACCGGAGATTGGCGCGGATGAACAGGTCCTTCGCACGTTCTCCCTCGGCCACGAGCCGCCGGAGTTCCGCGTCGCTGACACCCTCGGGGACCCGGTCCTCGTCGAGCAGGTGCTCAGCGTAAAGGCCGGCCTCGATGGCCTTGGAGAGGTCGACCTCGGCGGCGGCGTCGAGCAGCGGTGTGCGGGAGATCTCGTGCAGGTACACGCCGACCAGGTCGCGCTCCTCGGCAACCTCGTCGGTCCGCATCACGATCTTCTTCTCCACGTTCCCCACGGTCCCCTCGTCGTTCTTCCCGGTGGACGCCCGGGCTCCTGCTCCTGCCGTCCCCACGTTCATCAGCCCCTCCCCCGTAACTTCCGCTGTGCCCCGCGGTGCTGACACCTACACAACAGTTGAGACGCGTTGGGGATTCCATCTCGTGAGTCGAAAGTGTCACGAATGCCTGAGTAGTTGCTGAAAGCACGATCGACGTTTGCTGTCAGTCGTCCCGATCGGGTGAGTCGAAACCGGCAACGCCACAGCTACGGGGCTTGCGTCGACTCGCGCCCAGGTATCGCACCATCGCCACACAACGACACACAGCGATCCAGGTCACCAGGTTGCTGCGATTCTCGTCACGGTCTGGTACACGTACCGCACGGCCGGTCGGTTCACCCCGCCGCACCAGGATTACCCCTCCGCCCGGGCAACAATCCGCAGCCCGGATCCAGTCCCGGGGCAGCCACCGACGACAACCGCCGTCCTCGCCCGCCGCGCGCCGGGTGCCCGGAGGACGGCGGGCCGACGCTTCGGAGCGAGCGGACACCGACGTCGTCCGGGGTGGCGGCGGGATACCGGGATCAGCCCACCAGCAGAGCGAGGGCTCCCCGGACCTGGTTGGCCGACCGGTCGAGGGCGGCCCGGGCGTCCGCGATGGCCGCTCCGGAGAGCATTGCCACCAGAGCGGCCTTCAGATCACCGTCGGCCTCGGTCAGCGCCCGCTGGGCGACGTCCTCGGCACAGCCGGTCGCCTCCATCAGGATGGAGATCATCCGACCTCGCAACTTGGCGTTGGTGGCCACCATGTCGATCATGAGGTTCGAGTAGACCCGCCCGAGTCGGACCATCGCGGCGGTGGAAAACGCGTTCAGGACGAGTTTCTGGGCCGTTGCCGCCTTCATCCGGGTCGAACCGGTCACCACCTCCGGTCCGGTGTCGACCCCGATGAAGACGGTCACCGTACGCGCCGCGGCGGCATGCGGATCCGCGCAGAGCAGGACCGTGTCCGCCCCCAATTCGGTCGCTGCCCGCAGGGCACCCAGCACGTACGGCGTACGTCCACTCGCCGCGAGACCGACCACCAGGTCACCGGACCGGACGCAGTCCCGGGCCTCGGCCTCGCCACCGATCTCGTCGTCCTCGGCGTCCTCCACGGCCCGCAGCAGCGCGCCCGGCCCACCGGCCAGGTGGGCACAGAACCACCGGTCCGGGGCGTTGAAGGTCGGCGCCAGTTCGGCGGCGTCGAGCACGCCGAGCCTCCCCGAGGTCCCGGCCCCGAAGTAGTGCACCCGCCGACCGCCACGCAGCGCAGTCACCGCGAGATCGACCGCGACGACCAGTTCGTCCAGGACGTCCGCGACAGCTGTGGGCACCAGCCGGTCGTCCTCGTTGATCACCCGGAGTACGTCCCGGGTGGACATCAGGTCGAGATCGGCGCTGCGCGGGTTGCGTCGCTCGGTCGGCGCGGAAACCCGGGCCACGGCACGTCCGTCCGACCCCGGTCCGGCCCCGTCGGCCGCCGTGGTCCCGGTCCCCGGGCGGGACGACCCCGCGGCGGAATCCGGACGCGGGCTCGCGGGTGGCGCACCGGGCTCGACCCGTCCGGTCGTCATCTCCACCCTCCCGCGCATGGACCTCCGCCGAGTCTCCTGCTCATGCCATCGCCCCGCTCCGCTCGCCGTCGGCACCGCACTCCGCCACACCGGGCCTCAGGACCGCCGCCGGCTGACCCGGTGCGGTTGCACGGCCTCCGCGGTGACCTCGAGCGCCTTCCTGGCCCGGGTACGGTTGCGGGCCGCCACGCCCACGAAGAGGCAGTCGACGACCGTCAACTGGGCGAGCCGACTGGCCATCGCCCCGGACCGGTACGTCGTCTCCCGGGCCGCCGTGGTGAGGACGAAGTCCGCGACCTCGGTGATCGGCGAGCGGGGAAAGTTGGTCAGCGCGACCGTGGTGGCACCGCGGGCCCGGGCCTGCTCGAGCACCTCGACCGCGTCCAGGGTGGTGCCGGTGTGCGAGATGCCCATCGCGACGTCGCCCTTGCCGAGCAGCGCGGCCGAGGTGAGCGCGGTGTGCACGTCGGGGAAGTAGAAGGCGGTACGCCCGATCCGGTGCAGCTTCTGCTGGAAGTCGGAGGCGACGAAGCCGCTGGCCCCGGCGCCGTAGATGTCGATCCGGCCGGCGTTGTTGATCGCCTCGACGACCTGCTCGCAGACCGCGGGGTCAAGCTGCTCGGCGGTCTCCTCCACCGCCCGGGCGTCGCTGAAGGCGATGGTGGCGATGATCTGCGCCAGGTCGGCACCGGGCGGAATGTCACCGCCGACGACCCGGGCGTCCGGCGGTTCGACCCGGCGGGCGGCCTCGGCGGCGAGTCGGATCCGCAGCTGCGGGTAGCCCTCCATGCCGACCGACCGGCAGAACCGGATGACGGTGGCCTCGGAGGTCTCGGCGGCGGTCGCGAGGTCGGTGATGGTGCGACGGGCGGCGTCCGCGGGGTCGGCCACGACGAGTCTGGCGACCCGCTGCTCGGCGGGCGACAGGGACGGGAGCAGGCCGCTGATGTGCACGATCAGCCCACCCGTCTCGTGACTCGCAGAAATCTTCGCAGTCTTCACCACGGATGAAACTTACTTTCATAAAGGTGGGAGCGTCAACCATGACGCGCGACACCTGCGAAGGTACGCCCGACCGGCGGGAAATCGCGGCCGGTCAGCCCAGCCGAGCGGGCCGATCCCGCAACACGTTCGGCTGGACCGGAAGGCCGGCACGTACGGTCGGACACCGTCCGGTTGAATCGTCGCCGATCAATAGGTTACCGGTCGCCCGGGACCGGTCGGCCGAGGGCGCCGGTCGGCGGACCACCGCCGACCCGGGCGGTACCGTGGCGGAGCCACCTGGTCCGGGCCGATACCGTGGCGGAGCCACCTGGTCCGGGCCGATACCGTGGCGGAGCCACCTGGTCCGGGCCGATACCGTGGCGGAGCCACCTGGTCCGGGCCGATACCGTGGCGGAGCCAACCTGGTCCGGGCCGATACCGTGGGCCCATGGTAGATCGCAGTGTGCTCGTCACCGGCGGCACCGGTGGCCTCGGCGGCGCCGTCACCAAGGCGTTCCTGGCCGACGGCTGGCGGGTGGTCGTACCGGTGCGCGTGGACGGTCCCGGACCGACACCGGACGCCGGCCTGCACGAGGCCCGGACGCCAGCGACCGGTACGCCGGCGGAGGTCCGGGTCGTCGCGGACCTCACCCACCCCGACCAGGTGGCCCGCGCGGTCGCCGTCGCCGCGGGTGACCCGGCCGCGCCACTGCGCGCGGTGGTCAACCTGGTCGGCGGGTACGCCGCCGGCGGCCGCGTCCACGAGACCCCGCTGGACGACTTCGAGCACATGATCAACCTGAATCTGCGCCCGACCTACCTGGTCACCCAGCAGGCGCTGCCACACCTGGTCGAGGCCGGCGGCGGGGCGATCGTCTGCGTCTCCTCCCGGGCCGCGCTCGCCCCGTTCCCCGGCGCGGCCGGTTACGTGACGGCGAAGGCCGCCGTGCTCGCGTTCGCCTCGGCGGTGGCGGTGGAGTACCGGCAGGCGGGGATCCGCTGCAACACGGTGGTGCCGAGTGTCATCGATACCCCGGCCAACCGCGCGGCACAGCCCACTGCGGACCACTCCCGCTGGGTGGCGCCGGCCGAGGTCGCCGGGGTGATTCGTTTTCTGGCCGGTGACGATTCCGCGCCGACGAGTGGCGCGACCATTCCGGTCTACGGACGGGCCTGAACGCGGCCTCCCGTCCGGAGTGGTCGTCGGCGACCTCCCGGCCCGGCTCGTCCCCGGCCGCCGGTGCGCCGCCGCCGGGTCCGCCCGGGCCGGCAGGCGCCGGAGTGGACCGTGCGGGCGGTCGGCTCTGCTCCACCGGGCCGGACGCTGTCGGACCGGACGCTGTCGGACCGGACGCTGTCGGACCGGACGCTGTCGGACCGGACGCTGCCGGGCCGGGCCGGAGTGGATTCGCCCCGGGCGGGCCGTGCTCCGGCGGCAGCCAGTCCCGCAGGCCGGCGAGAATCGCCTCGGTCACCTCGTCCGGCGACCGGTTCGCGTCCACCACGACAAAGGCGGCGTACTCCGGCAGCGAGCGGTAGGCGGCCACCCCCGCGGTCAGGTAGTCGATGCTCTCGTGGTCGGTGCCCCGGGCCTCGATCCGCCGGTACGCCTCCCCGGGCTCGACGTCGAGCAGGAACGTGACGTCGGACGGCGGGAAGACCCGGTACAGCACCCGGGCCAGCCGCTCCCAGCGCCGGCCACCGCCGTGCGCCCGGATGCTGGCGTACTGGCAGACGGCGTACCGGTCCATCACCGCGATCCGTGAACCGAGCCGGGACCGGAGCAGTGCCCGCGCGATCGCCAGCCAGCGCAGGACCGACTCGGCGAGCAGCACCCCGTTGCGCCCGAGCAGCCGCTGCGCGTCCCGGCGGCCCACCCGGCGGGCCAGCCGGCCGAGCCAGCGCCGCCCGCCGGCGTTCTGCCAGTACGTCGCCGGCAGGCCCGCCTCGGTCAGGATGTCCGCCAGACGGTGTGCCTGAGTGGTTTTTCCCGATCCGTCGATCCCGACCAGGGAGACGGTCCGCAGCCGTCCCCCGCCTTGCCGCTCCTGCAGAGTCCGGGCCACCCCCAGCACGGTACCCGGCGACGGCGCCCGGCGGCGCGAACCGCGCTCCGCCGGGCACCCCGCGAGGGCGGGCGGACGGCGGTCCGGGACCCCCCGTACCGGCCCAGGTGTGAACGAACGGAATGCCGGGTAACGGTAAATCTCCATCCCACCGACCAGTTGCCCGTTCACTCAACGACCCGGGAGCACAGATGGAGCACAGCGGCGACGAGACCCTGCTTGCCACCCTGAAACGGGTCGCCGCCGTCCTGAAGCAGTCCGAGATCCCCTTCGCCCTCGGCGGCAGCTTCGCCGTGTACGCGCACGGCGGTCATTCCAGCGACCACGACGTCGACTTCCTGATCCGGGAGCAGGACGTGGAACGCGCTCTGGAGGCGTTGGTCGAGACCGGCTTCACCGCCGAACGCCCCCCGGAGGACTGGCTCGTCAAGGTCTGGGACAACGACCGGATGGTGGACCTGATCCACCGGCCGATCGAGACCCCGGTGACCGACGAGACCTTCCGGGACACCGTGGTACGACCGGTCGACGCCATCCACATGCCGGTGCTCTCCGCGACCCACCTGATGGTGCACAAGTTGCTGAGCTTCTCCCAGCACTACTGCGACTTCGCCCGTGGACTGCCGCTGGCCCGTTCCCTGCGCGAGCAGATCGACTGGGATCGGGTCCGCAAGGAGACGGCGCACTCCCCCTACGCCGAGGCCTTCCTGGTGCTGCTGGACCGGCTGGACGTGGTGCCGTACAGCCCGGTCGACGATGGCCGGCCACCGCTGCGGGTGACACCGGCCGGTACGGCGTCGCCACACCGGGGCGGGGAAGAGGAGGAGGTAGTGGCGTGAACCGACAACCGGGAACCGGGGAAGAGCCGCCCGACGACTACCTGGAGGCGGCGATCCAGCGGCTGCTCACCGAGCACACCGAGATCGCCGAGCAGGGCCTGACCGTGACCCGCCGCGACCACTCGCTGGTGGTCTGCGGCGAGGTGGAGAGCGCACAGCGGCGTGAGGAGATCCTCCGGCTGGTGCTGGAGCACTTTCCCCGGCTGCCGGTGACGGTCGACATCGGACTGATCCGCACCCAGGCCCCGACCGAGGTGGAGGAGCTGCGGTGACGGGAGACGACAACATGGTGGTCCGGATCGCCGCGGTCGGCGACGTGCACATGGACCAGGACGTGCTCGGTCGGTTCCGGCCGGCTCTGGAGCAGTTGCCGGAGCGCGCGGACGCGCTGCTGCTGGCCGGCGACCTGACCCGGCACGGCACCGAGCGCGAGGCCCGGTGCGTGGCCACCGAGTTCGGCAACCTCGGCGTACCGGTGGTCGCGGTGCTCGGCAACCACGACTACCACTGTGACGAGGTCCCGGCGGTGATCCGGGTGCTGGAGGACGCCGGGATCGTCGTACTGGAGGGCACGAACCTGGTGCTGGAGTGCGGTGGGACCCGGATCGGCATCGCCGGTGCGAAGGGCTTCGGCGGCGGGTTCGCCGGACGCTGCGCGAGCGAGTTCGGCGAGCCGGAGATGAAGGCGTTCATCCGGACCACCCAGGCCATCGCCGACCAGCTCGGGGTGGCACTGCGGGAGATGGAGTGCGACGTACGGGTGGCGCTGACCCACTACGCCCCGGTTCCGGACACCCTGGCCGGGGAGCCGCTGGAGATCTATCCGTTCCTCGGCTCGTACCTGCTCGGGCAGGCCATCGACTCGGCGCCGACCGAGCTGGCCCTGCACGGGCACGCGCACGCCGGCAGCGAGCGGGGCACCACTCCGGGCGGGGTACGGGTCCGTAACGTGGCCCACCCGGTGATCAAGCAGGCGTACAGCGTGTTTCACCTGCATGCGCCGTACGCGGGGACGAGCGGGAGGGTTTCCGCGATCAGCGGTTCGGGTAGTTCCTGAGGCATGGACCTACTGCTCTGGATTCTCGCAGTCGTACTGGTGGTCGCCGGCGTCATGGCGCTGTTCCGGCGGCAGCTCCTCTGGGGCATCGTGCTGATCATCGTCGGCCTGCTCGTCGGGCCGTTCGGGGTCAGTGTCTTCAGCGGCTAGTTCCGGGCCGACGCAGTGCCGCGCCGGCCCGCCGAGCTGACCGACATCCCTCCGAACAACATCCCTCCGAACCAACCGGGGTCGTCCGGTCCGGGTCTAAGTCCTCCCCCTGAAGACCCCGGCCGACGACCCCGGTTCCTGTTCTCCGCCGGCTCAGCAGCGGGGCACTCCCGGAATGAAGCCGTCGTAGCCGGTGAGGACGTACGCGTCGGCGATGAACCGGCCACTGCCGATCCGGTCCCAGATGTTGCTGGTGCCGTAGGTGCCGGTCACCGTCGTACCGGTGGTCTGGCACTGGATGGTGACCCGGGTGCCGTCGGCGACGGTGCCAACCGACGAGTAGCCGGTGCCCGGTCCGGAGCGGACGGTGAGCGCGGTGCCGGAGGTGTTCACCGTGCCGGAGCCGGCACCGCCGCCGGAGCAGCCGTTGTCGCTGGTGTAGCTGCGCTCGCCCCAGTAGAGCGCCAGGCTTCCGTTGAACCGGACCTGCACGTCGGAGCCGTTCAGCCGCTGCTCGTAGTGCAGGTGTGGGCCGGTGGAGCCGCCGGTGGTGCCGACGTACCCGATCACGGTGCCGTAGCCGACGGATCGGCCGACAGCGGTGTTGAAGCTGCTGAGGTGGGCGTAGTAGGTGGTGTAACCGCCCCCGTGGTTGATCCGGACGTACTTGCCGTAGCTGGTGCCGCCGAGGTCGGCGACCACGTCCACGGTGCCGGGCGCGCTGGCCACCACCGGGTCGCCCTGGTCGTCGGTGCGGTTGAAGTCGATCGCGTACGCCGGGCTGTGGTTGCTGCGGGTCTGCCCGGACCAGGTCTGGTTACAGGGGAACGGCACCTTGAAGGTGGGTGCCGCGGCGGCCGGCGAGGCCGGCACCAGCACCGTCGCGGCGATCAGCAGACCGGCGCCGACGAGGGCGAACAGGCGGGAGCGCATCCATGACCTCCTACGCAGAAAGTTTTCCATGGCTGAATGAATCGTGGCAGAAAACTTCAGCTGGCGGAAGGGCGGTGTCCCGGCGTGCGGACGACCGGGTCCGGAGCCGATCCGGTATACCTGGACGTCATGGCCTCGCCGACGTACCTGAGATCCATGCCCCTGCACGCCATCACCGAGGTGTACGGCGAAGCCGGCCTACGCGACCGGTTCGAGCTGGAGGTCGAACGCTTCGACCCGGCACAACGGGACCGGCTCGGCGCAGCCCTGGAACTGGCCGCGAGGCTGCACCGGGACGACCGGCGCGTCCGGGAGCCCTACCTCAACCACCTGCTCCGGGTGGCGATCCGGATCATCGTCTACTACCGGGTCACCGACGTGGACGTGATCGTCGCGGCGCTGCTGCACGACACCGTCGAGGACCACCCGGCCGAACTCGCCGACCTGCCGGCCGACAGCTTTCGGTCGGCCGCCACCGAGGCGGCCCTCGCCGAGGTGGCCCGGCGGTTCAACCCCCGGGTCGCGCGGCTCGTCGCCGCGGTCACCAATCCCGAGTACGCCCCCGACCGCGACCGCGACGAGCAGTACCGCGCCCACCTGGCCGAGAGCCTGGAACGGGAGCCCTGGGCCCGGGTGATCAAGATTTCCGACTTCACCGACAACGGCGTCGGCGTGATCCACACCACCGGCGACAAGGTGCCCCGGTCGGCCCGCAAGTACCGTCCGCTGCTACCGCTGCTGCGCGACCTGGTCCGTCGCCCGGACACCCCGTTGGACGCCGAGGCCCGGACCCACATCCTCGGTCAGTTGGACCTGGCCGAGCAGCGCTTCGCCGCCATCCTGGACGGTCCGGAGGTCGCCCGGGTCCCGGCCGGCGAGTGACCACTACCGGACGGTCACGCCCGCCCGTCGGACGGGTCGGCCGGACGGCGCCCACGACGCCGCCGCAGCAGCAGTCTGGCCACCACCATGGGCAGCAGGTGAAGCACGACAAGAAGCACCACCGTCAGCAGTGCGATCTGCGCGGCGGAGAGCCCCTGCGGCGCCAGCACCAGGGCCGCGGTGACGGTGCTGACCAGCAGGTGGCCCACCACACGCAGAGGTCTCACCCGGGTCGGCGGACCCCCGCCGGCCGGGTCGGGCTCGGCGGTGTGCCGCCGCAGCGTCGTGGCCGCCGCGACGATCGCGATCAGCACCGCGACCTGCAGCGCCCAGAAGGCCGCCCGCCCGACGCCGGCCCCGTCGGTCACCGACGGCGCGGCGACGGTCGTGGCCGCGAACGCGACGAAGGCCGCCGGCCAGACGAAGACAATCGCGGTGGTCGCTGCCAGCACCATCTTTCTCGGCCGGCGCACCTGCGGCTGAACCTGTCGGCTGAGGCGGTTGCGCACCTCGTCGGAGGCCCACACGAGCCTGCCGGTCGAGCCCGTCCCGGGCGTCGGGCCTGCCATGCGGGCAGCCTAGCCCGACCGGCCCGACGGCATGGTCCGCGCCACCACGGCATGGCCGCCAATTGCTGAGCAGGTTTCCGAATCGTTACGCCCTCGTGCCTCTCCGGGGCTGGACGCCCTTCCGGTGCAAGCGCTTACATGTGGTGACGCCCACAGTCCGGCACGGGAGCCGTCGGCTCCCGGCATGCCGGCCCGAAAGGAGGACTACATGGCGGTCCAGTCCAGAAGACCACGCCAGGCCCTCGCGATCGCCGGTGTGTTGGCGCTGGCTATCGGCGCAGGCGCCTGTTCCGGCGAAAGCTCCAGCGGGCTCGACCCGGATTCCCCGGAGTGCGCCCCGTACGCCAGCTACCAGGGCAACGAGGGCGAGGTGTCGATCTACGCCTCGATCCGGGACGCGGAGGCCGACCTGCTCCAGCAGTCCTGGAAGCAGTTCGAGGACTGCACCGGCATCGAAATCAACTACGAGGGCAGCGGCGAGTTCGAGGCCCAGCTCCAGGTGAAGGCCGACGGCGGCAACCCGCCGGACATCGCCTTCATTCCGCAGCCCGGTCTGCTGGCCCGGTTCGCCGAGGCCGGCAAGCTCAAGCCGATGGCCGCCGACCTGAAGGCCATCGCCGACGCCAACTACCCGGCGGACTGGCTGAAGTACGCCACCGTCGGCGGACAGGCCTACGGCACCCCGCTCGGCGCCAACGTGAAGTCCTTCGTCTGGTACTCGCCGAAGGCGTTCGCGGAGAAGGGCTACAAGGTCCCGACCAGCTGGGCGGAGTTGATCTCGATCAGCGACCAGATCGCCGCCGACGGCAAGAAGCCGTGGTGCGTCGGTCTGGAGTCGGGTGAGGCCACCGGTTGGCCGGCCACCGACTGGATCGAGGACCTGATGCTGCGTACCCAGACGCCGGAGGTCTACGACCAGTGGACCGCGCACGGCATCCCGTTCAACGACCCGCGGGTCGTGGCGGCGGTGGACCAGGCCGGCTCGATCCTCAAGAACCCGAAGTACGTCAACGGTGGCTACGGTGACGTGAAGAGCCTCAACTCCACCTCCTTCCAGGAGGGCGGGCTGCCGATCCTGCAGGGCCAGTGCTGGATGCACCGGCAGGCGAACTTCTACGCCAACTACCTGCCGGAGGGCACCAAGATCGGCCCGGACGGTGACATCTACGCGTTCTACTTCCCGGCCGTCGACCCGGCCAAGGGCAAGCCGGTGCTCGGCGGTGGCGAGTTCACCGTCGCGTTCACCGACGAGCCGACGGTGCAGGCGGTCCGCCGCTACCTCGCCTCCGGCGAGTACGCCAACTCCCGCGCCGCACTCGGCAACTGGATCACGCCGAACAGCAAGCTCGACGTGACCAAGGTCGAGCAGGCGGTCGACAAGCTCTCCATGGAGGTGCTGCTCGACAAGTCGGCGGTCTTCCGGTTCGACGGCTCGGACCTGATGCCGGCCGCGGTCGGCTCCGGCACCCTCTGGAAGGGCATGATCGACTGGGTCAACGGCAAGGACACCCAGAGCACCCTGGACTTCGTCGAGGGCTCCTGGCCGAAGTGACATCCCGGGGCGGCCCGGTCCGGCAGCGGACCGGGCCGCCCCGTCTCCCCGTCCGCGCCGTAGGTACCCGATCCGCTGGAGACGCTGATGGAGTTCGCCGACGAGGCACCGAAGCTGCTCATGCTCCTGTACGGCCTGCTCGCCTTCGCGGCGGTGGTCGGCGGCCTGCTGGTGCTGCTCGACGTCGTACCGTCGTGGTTCGCCCGGCGCCGGGAGGCCGCGCTCGTCGCCGCGTCGACCGCCCACACCCGGGCCCCCGCCGGCGGCGGGCCCCGGCCGCGTCGTCGATCGGTGGTCAACCGCCGGGAGGGCGGCCTCGGACTCTTCTTCCTGCTGCCGACCCTGCTGCTGCTCGCCGTCGGGCTGATCGTGCCGGCGATCCGCACGGTGCTGCTGTCCTTCATGGACGGCGGCAGCCGGAACTGGGTGGGACTGCAGAACTACACCTGGATGTTCGCCCAGGACGAGATCTTCCGGGTCCTGACCAACACCCTGATCTGGGTGATCGTGGTGCCGCTGGTGGCCACCGCGATCGGCCTGATCTACGCGGTGCTGGTCGACCGGGCCCGGTTCGAGGCGGCGGCGAAGGCGCTGATCTTCATGCCGATGGCCATCTCGTTCGTCGGCGCCAGCATCATCTGGCGGTTCGTCTACGCCTACCGCTCCGGCGAGTACGACCAGATCGGCCTGCTCAACCAGATCTGGGTGATGTTCGGCGGCGAACCGCAGCAGTGGCTGCAGAACGCGCCGCTGAACACGTTCCTGCTGATCGTCATCATGATCTGGATCCAGGCCGGTCTCGCCATGGTGGTGCTCTCGGCGGCGATCAAGGCGATCCCGGCCGACATCATCGAGGCGGCCCGGCTCGACGGGGTCAACCCGTGGCAGATGTTCTGGAAGATCACCCTACCGAGCATCCGGTCCGCGTTGATCGTCGTCGTGGTCGCGGTCTCGATCGCCACCCTCAAGGTCTTCGACATCGTCCGGACCACCACCAACGGCAACTACGACACCGGTGTGATCGCGAACGAGATGTACAACCAGGCCTTCCGGTTCGGCCAGACCGGTCAGGGCTCAGCCCTGGCGGTGTTCCTCTTCGTCCTGGTGATCCCGCTGGTGATCTACCAGATCCGCAACCTGCGCAAGCAGCGGGAGGTTTGAGATGACCACCACGACGCCTCCCGCGCCGGTCGGCACCCCGACCCCGGCCTCCGTACCGGCCACCGCCGCCGGTCGGGTACGCAAACGGCTGAACACCCGGGTCGCGACGCTCGCCTCGGTCCTCATCGCGGTGCTCTGGACCCTGCCGACCTTCGGCCTGTTCGTCTCCTCGCTGCGCCCCGAGGACGAGATCAAGACCACCGGCTGGTGGACCGCCTTCACCGACCCGTCGTTCACCCTGGACAACTACCAGGAGGTGCTGTTCGGGCGGTCGGCGATATCCGGGCAGCTCGCCAGCTACTTCGTCAACTCGCTGGTGATCACGATCCCGTCGGTGCTCTTCCCGCTCGCCTTCGCCGCACTGGCCGCGTACGCCCTGGCCTGGATCAACTTCCGGGGCCGGGACTGGGTCTACATCGGCATCTTCGCACTGCAGATCGTGCCGCTGCAGATGGCGCTGGTGCCGCTGCTCAGCTTCTTCTCCGAGGGCGTGAGCCTGGGCGGGTTCACCCTGCTGCCGGCCTGGAATCTCGCCGACGAGGAGAAGTTCGTCCAGGTCTGGTTCGCGCACACCTGTTTCGCCCTGCCGTTCGCGGTCTTCCTGCTGCACAACTTCGTGTCCCAGTTGCCGAAGGACCTGATGGAGGCGGCCCGGGTGGACGGCGCCAGCCACCCCAAGATCTTCCGCTCGATCGTGCTGCCGCTGATCGTGCCGGCACTGGCCGCCTTCGCGATCTTCCAGTTCCTCTGGGTCTGGAACGACCTGCTGGTCGCACTGATCTTCGCGGGTGGCAGCAAGGAGGTCGCCCCGCTGACCGTACGCCTGGCCGAGCTGGCCGGCACCCGGGCCAGCGAGTGGCAACGCCTCACCTCCGGCGCGTTCGTCTCCATCGTCGTACCGCTGATCGTGTTCCTGTCCCTGCAGCGCTACTTCGTCCGCGGCCTGCTCGCCGGCGGTGTCAAGGGCTGACCGGGAGACCAACGGAACTCCCGGACCTTCCGCGCCCGCCGCCGGATCGGCGGCGGGCGCGGCACCCGGGCCCGCGGCCTCCACCTTCGCCCTCCCCTCGGCGGCATGGCCGGCGCCAGCGCCCGGCCGAGAGATGACACGGTGACCAGAATCGACGACGTCGCCCGGCTGGCGGGGGTCTCCACCGCCACCGTCTCCCGGGCGCTGCGTGGCCTTCCGACGGTCTCCGAGGAGACCCGACGGCGGGTACGACTCGCCGCCGAGCAGCTCGGCTACACCGCCTCGCCCAGCGCCTCCCGACTGGCCGGGGGCAAGAGCGGCACGGTCGCCGTGCTGGTGCCCCGGATCGGTGCCTGGTTTCCCGGTGTGGTGGTCGACGCCGCCGAGGAACTGCTCCGTCCGGCCGGATACGACCTGCTGCTGCAGCACGTCGGCGGGCCGGAGCACGCCCGGCAGCGGTTGCTCCGGACCGCCGACCTGCCCAAGCGGGTCGACGCGGTGCTGCTGGTCGGCACCCCGGCCCTGGTCAGCGCCGCACCCGTGTTCGCCGCACCGGACTACGGCGGACGCGACCGCGCCCTGCCCGGGGTGACGGTGGCGGCCGGCGCACCGGTCCCCGGCTGGCCGAGCGTCGGGATCGACGACGTGGCCGCCGCCCGGGTCGCCACCGAACACCTGCTGACCCTCGGCCACCGGCGGATCGTCTGCCTCTCCGGCGACGCCGCCGACCAGTTCACCCGCCCGGCGGACCTGGACCGACGCTGGGGCTACCGGGAGGCGATGCAGGCGGCCGGTACACCACCGGAAGCGATCCTGGAGGTGGGGGCCCGGGTCGGGGTGGATGGTGGCCGCCAGGCGACGGCCAGCCTGCTCGCCCGGACCGCACCCGTCCCCACCGCGATCATGGCCACCTGCGACGAGATGGCGATGGGGGCGATCGTCGCGCTGCGCCGGGCCGGCCTGCGGGTTCCGGCGGACGTCAGCGTGATCGGGGTCGACGGCCACGACTACGCCCGGGTCGTCGGGCTGAGCACGGTCGCCCAGCCCGCCGCCGAACTGGGCCGGCTCGCCGCCCGTACGCTGCTGGACCGGCTCGCCGGCCGTGGTGGCGGTGGCGGTGGCGGTGGCGGTGGCGGTGGCGGTGGCGGTGGCGGTGGCGGTGGCGGTGGCGGTGGCGCCGATGGTGAACCGCAGCGACACATCCTGCCCACCCGGTTGATCGTGCGGGATTCGACCGGCCCGCCCCGGGCAAACTGACTACACCCGTCCGGTACACACCTCTGGGAGAACGCCCTGAACACCGCCGACACGACCGCCCCCGCCGACCCGACCGCCGAAGCCCCCACCTCCGGCGGACCCGACGACACTCCGGCCGACCGCTGGTGGCGGCACGGCGTCATCTACCAGATCTACCCGCGCTCGTACGCCGACTCCGACGGTGACGGAATCGGTGACCTGCTCGGCATCACCGCCCGGCTGGACCACCTGGTCGAGTTGGGGGTCGACGCGGTCTGGCTGTCGCCGTTCTACCCGTCACCGCAGGCCGACGCCGGATACGACGTGGCCGACTACCGGGACGTCGACCCGCTCTTCGGCACCCTCGCCGACGCCGACGCCCTGATCGACGCCGCCCGGCAGCGGGGTCTGCGGCTCGTCGTCGACCTGGTGCCCAACCACACCTCGGCGGACCACCCCTGGTTCCGCACGGCGCTCGCCGAGGGCCCGGACGGGACCGCCCGGCAGCGGTACGTCTTCCGGGACGGGCGTGGCCCGGACGGTGCCGAGCCGCCGAACGACTGGCGCAGTGTCTTCGGCGGCCCGGCCTGGACCCGGGTCGTCGAGCCGGACGGCCGGCCCGGACAGTGGTACCTACACCTGTTCGACACCGGCCAGCCGGACCTGAACTGGGACCACCCCGAGGTACGCGAGGAGTTCCGCGACATCCTGCGGTTCTGGCTCGACCGGGGCGTCGACGGGTTCCGGGTCGACGTCGCGCACGGCCTGGTCAAGCAGGCCGACCTGGCGGACTGGCACGAACCGCAGGAGATCCTCTCCGGCCCGGAGGTCGACCGCCCCCGGCCGCCGATGTGGGACCAGGACGGGGTGCACGAGATCTACCGGGACTGGCGGCGGGTACTGGACGGCTATCCGGGCGAGCGGATCCTGGTCGCGGAGGCCTGGGTGGAGCCCGCCGAGCGGCTGGCCGCGTACATCCGGCCGGACGAGATGCACCAGGCGTTCAACTTCGAGTACCTGCTCGCGGCCTGGACCGCGCCGGCCCAGTACGCGGTGATCACCCGCTCCCTGGAGGCGAGTGCGGCGGTCGGCGCCCCCACCACCTGGGTGCTCTCCAACCACGACGTGATCCGGCACGCGAGCCGGCTGGCCCTGCCGGTCGGCACGCCCCGGCCGAACGGCATCGGGATCGGCGACCCGCAGCCGGATCCCGTACTCGGCCTGCGCCGGGCCCGGGCGGCCAGCCTGCTGATGCTCTCGCTGCCCGGCTCGGCGTACCTGTACCAGGGTGAGGAACTGGGGCTGCCGGAGCACACCACCCTGCCGGACGAGTTCCGTCAGGATCCGACGTGGCAGCGCAGCGGACACACCGAACGTGGCCGCGACGGCTGCCGGGTGCCGATTCCGTGGGAGGCGGACGCCCCGTCGTACGGCTTCGGGCCGGGGGACGCCAGCTGGCTGCCGCAGCCGGAACTCTGGGCCGAGTACGCGCTGGACCGGCAGCGCGGGGTGGCCGGCTCGACGTACGAGATGTACCGGCACGCCCTGCGGCTGCGCCGTGACCTGCGGCTCGGCGCCGGTACGGTGCACTGGCTGACCAGCCCGGACGAGGTGCTCTGTTTCCGCAACCAGGGGCTGCGGGTGCTCACCAACTTCGGCGCCGCCCCGGTCGACCTGCCGGAGAGCGCGGAGCTGGTGCACGCCAGCGGGCCGCTGGACACCGACGGTCGGGTGCCGACCGACGTCACGGTCTGGTTCCGGATCGCCGAGGACACCCCGGCCTGATCGGGTGGGGGGGTGGGGGGTGGGGGGGCGGGA